>CAYPUP010000060.1:4375-9131 GCA_964413795.1 uncultured Ignavibacteriales bacterium | reverse complement strand
AGAGAAAAGACTTGAACACCATTACAGTATAAGCTGAAAATAAACTGATATATGAAAAAATTGACACATAGAACACAGAGCCAGATTTTTGATGAAATGTACCGCGAGTTGCGGGCGTATAATCCTGATATCCCCGAATCACAGGAGCGGATGGATCCGATTCTCAGAATTCTCATGCAGGTCTATGCCCACCAGCTTGAACAGGTTGATGGCCGGCTTGATAAAACCTGGGAGATTTCATCGGCTGAACTTATCAAGTCAGTCTGCCCGGAGAGGGGACGATGGCCGGTGCCGGCATATACGGTTATGAGAGGCAAGCCGATCGATCCCACGGTTGAAGTCGATACTCACACCCGGTTTTTTTATAAGGAGAAAAGAGAAGGGGGTAAAACTTTCTTTTTTTCACCGGAAAGGGATTCAAAAATAATTGCCGCTCGCACGAGAAAAATTTATCTCCGCAATGATAAAAAAATATATGATATTTCTCCGATTGAAGAGGGGGGATTCGGTGTGGGCCAGATTAATATTCCTGTAACATCCGGGGGCAAATGGGAAATTTATATTGCAGTACAATATGACGGTCCTCCATCGGGATTAAAAAATGCAGTGATTTTTGCTTCGGGATCAAAAGAGGCTTTAGCGCAATTACGATGGTCTAACTGGTACTCCGGTAATGCCGATGGATCTTTTAATATGAAAAGCAGTTTCTGTCCGGGAGTAGTTTGCAGTATTGATGATGTTCTTTCCAATACCAAAGAGATTACCAACTGGGGAGGACTTCGAAGCGGGAGGGATTTATTTACCGCCATAGAAAATAATTTTGTCGTTCTGCAGCCATCGTTCTGCGATAAATGGACTGAAGGTCCGATCGAAAAAGAAATCGCCCAGCTATGCCATGATAATATGATAGCTGCCCCTTCACCGGATGAGTATTATTATTGGTTGAAAATGGAATTGCCGGTTAAGGGAAATCGAGCGGCTTTTCAGGCACCCCTGAATTTTTATTTTGATTGTTTTATCGTTACCAATAAAAACGAACTGACCCTGTTCAAGCATACCGGGGGAAACAAGCTGGTTGAGATTGAGATCCCGGAAGAAATAAATACTATTCTGGAAGTTGTCTCTGTCGTCGATTCGGAGGGAAATGATTATCATGATGTTCACAATCTGCAATCGATAACAGATCAGCGGGTATATATCCTCGAAGAACGGGGGCAAAAACTTGTTCTGTGGTTTGATTATTCAAACAGGCTTAAAATTATTCCTGATTCGATAACCGTTACCTATGCTGTTACAGCCGGAACTGATGCCAATGGTATCGATAAGGGGAAGATTGCCGACCTTTATGAAAACCACCCCGGTCTGAAATCATGTGAAAATATTGTTCCGGTAACCGGAGCTATTCCGGCTCGTACGGAGAAACAGATTCTTACCGAAGT
The DNA here is from genome assembly GCA_964413795.1 of uncultured Ignavibacteriales bacterium. Taxonomy (GTDB): domain Bacteria; phylum Zixibacteria; class MSB-5A5; order GN15; family FEB-12; genus DAOWMZ01. The sequence continues at coordinate 7,692 of CAYPUP010000060.1, read as the reverse complement.
TTCCTCTCGATTGAGGCAGCGTGATCGGGCGATTACTTTTGAGGATATATCATCATGGGTGATGGTCTTTGATCCCCGCATCAAAAGCGTAATTTGCAAAAATGGAATTGAACGGATAAATAAAGGGGGGGTACGGCGGTGTGTTATTCTCACCCTCTCGTTGAACTTAGAAGAGTTTTACAGCAATGATGAAGTATCCCTATTAAAAACCCGCCTGATTCATTTTCTCAAAGCCCGTTCTCAGGTTAATTCACAATACCAGGTGGAGGCTGTTTCGGTATGAACAATGATAACATACAAATCATGCCGGATTTATGCAGCCGAAAGATGCCGTTTAATTTTGTAGCCGCCCTGATGCTTCTTAAGAAAGGGGGCGTTGATCTCAATAAGGTTCATCTTAAAGCGGTGGGCTGTTATGAAAATTACAAAGGTGAGATTCTTGGCCAGGAACCAAAAGCCGGGACCGAACTGACTCCAACCACTAAGATATTTTTAAAGGTGGGCAAGTGGAGTGCGGTTGATATTATTCCCTACCAGTTTTTTTATGGTGTGACCGGTTCTCCCAAAGTATCCAATGAATGGGAAGATAATGCCCGAAATTTGATGGCTCCTTTTGATGCCGCTGTTATAAGAAGCCTGGCTCATGCTGATTATGAAATGCTCAAGTTTGCTCTTTCGACAATTGACAATGAGCATCTGGCGAAATTTATGAAGCTCTTCGATTTTTCTCTTGATTTTAATGCCACCGATCAACGGGAAATAATACTCTGGGCATCACTCCTGCCATCATTTTACTATTGGTCGGGCAATCCGGAGATGGTTTCAATTGTACTGGGTTTCCTTTTTGGGTATAAATTCAATATCGATGAAAATATTCCTATGACATTTAAAATACCTGATAAAATTGTTACCCGTTTGGGTCACAAGTATAATCGATTAGGGTCAGAATTTATACTGGGTGGATCTTTTACTGAAAATGATACCGGTTATAGAATAAAGGTAGGAGAGGTAGCTCTTCAAGATTTGAAAAACTGGCTTCCCGGCAAAGCAAAAAGAATAAAACTTGAAAAGGTTCTCAAGCTATGTATGCCGGATAGTCTGCAATATGAAATAGAAATAAATGTAAACAGAGATTCTTTGTCATCAGCAACAGTCTCCGGGAACTCCTATTTAGGTATTTCATCTTTTTTAGTTGATAAAGATGTTAAAGCAGTGGTTCAACAATCTTGACAAGGAATATCACAGGTCATAAATTTGATCGATGAAAAAAAGGCAACATAATGGGCGACTTTAACTTAAATTCCGTTAACTGGCAGGATGGAATGCTTATCACTCAGCACCATCTAAAAGACCAGAATAACTATATTGAGGAGCTTGCCAGGTGGTATGCCACCACATCAGGTGATAGTTACGGGCTTGTACGCCGATCTTCATCGGCTGAAGCCTTGAAACTCAATATAAATGTCAATGGGGCAAACGTACAGGTTGAGGCGACCCGATGCCAGGCTGTCACACCCGGCGGGCATTTTATTGAAATCAATGAAATGAGCCGCAATACTATTTCTACTGAAGCAAAAATGACCGGGGAAAACATGCCGGTTTATATTGGTGTTGATCCGGGAAATAAAATTCAGTTAGGTGATCCTGATCCGGATGAAGATGTTCCAAGGATGCCATATCTGTCATCGGCTTACTCTCTTTATTTGGGACCGCCTCCTAATTTACCGGTGTCAAATTTTCTGCAGGTAGGATTATTGGTTGGAAGCAGCAATAGCGTGGTATTATCAGATAATTATTATCCTCCATGCCTGACAATGTTTGCCCATGAAAAACTGACTGATGTTGTTCGTAATTATAAAAACAAACTGGACAGCCTTCTGGCTTTGACATCGCGTGCTTATATTGCCGTTGCCGGGGGTTCGATGGCCAAAGAAAGAACCGAACTTCAGACCGCCTTAAAAGATACAATTTACCAGTATGGTTTTTATCTCTCGACAGCGTTGGATAGTTTTATAGTTGGAAAAAATTCTGGACATCCAATTGAACTTGTAATTTTCTTCAAGAAGCTATTTCGTGTATTTTCTACCCTGTTGAACTTTCAACCCGGATTAAAAGATTATCTTAATGAAAAATTCTTTACCAAAGAGTTAAAGAGCAATCTTGGCAGCTATTTGTCGGCTGTAGATAATTTCCTGCTGACAGAATATAACCATCTGGATATGGCGGGACATATCAGATCCATTAATGAAAATTTTGAAGTTCTAAGAGGAGTATTCGGTTATCTGGCCCAGGTTGAAAAGAGCCAGTTAGGAGATCAGGCGGTTGCAACTGATACCATAACATATCAAGGCAAAACCTATCGCATGATTGAGTTTGCCGGATGCCGGGTAGAAGAGGCGAGCGGCCTTTGTTACCTTTTGGTAAACGTACCAAAGCCGCAGCCAATTTCTGATATGGTTACGCTGCTTAAAAAGGATATGTTTACGATTCAACAATGGAATTCAATGCAGGTCAGGCAGGGTTTGAACGAAGCTCGTGGCTTGGGTGAAACCGATCCGGTCCGCGTTGATACTACCACTTACGGCAATAAAGTTGCTTTGTGGGCTCAGGATATGGTAAAATCGGCTTCGGTTAACCAGGTGAATTTGATTTTCAGAGGGACGCCGGATATAAGCAAGTTTGACAAACTGGGTAAAACTGATTTGATTGTCTATGCGGTTTAAATTGATAGGAAAGAATTAAGTGGATATAAAATCATACATCGATGATCTGTTTCGCTACCTGAAAACTTACGAAACAAATTATTCAAAATTCGAAACTGAAGCTTTCATGCAGACCTATAACGGCATCAGGACTGTTTTTCAAACATTGAGGGAACAGCGCAACCAGGCGGTGGAAGTTGATTATTCTTTTCTTGATGCGGTCAAGTTAGCCCCTCTGACAAGCTCCGACCTTCGCCACCTGACAGTTCAGATGCTGATAACATATTTTGAATCGGTAGCGGATGTTGATGGCCGCTCCAATCAAGCTTATGATTACTGCCGAGGATTAAGGGCGGTAAAGCAGGATGTACCTTTTTTTGAAACCATTCTACTCCCGCTATTTTTTAAAGAGGGATCGTTGAATGACAATTTCCGGCTGCACTCATTTCTGCTTGGTGAATTAGCCAATTTTTTAAATAAATACGGCCGACCGGTTAACGCTGATCTCAGTCCGGAAACCTTTGCCGCTTATGATGATGGCCGCAAATTCCTTGAGTTAGCCCGGAGAAGATTACAGTTTGGAAACGATTTGATGGCTGACAGATCATCCCTGGA
>CAYPUP010000060.1:0-4275 GCA_964413795.1 uncultured Ignavibacteriales bacterium | reverse complement strand
ATGATTCCGATATGGTGGCTTGACTATGAAAAGGGACAATTAGATGAATTATATAAGCGAGTGGAACGACTGAAATAGACATGCGTAACAAATTGAAAATTATAATGTGGAAATAAGACCAAGTGGATTTTGCAAAAGTATTCAGATTAGGTAAAAAAGGGGCAAAAAAGCTCAAAACATCTGATAAGAAAGCTGTCGATGCCGGTTTTAGCTGGCCAGATGGATTGCGGATAGGGGTTTTTGGCCATAGCAACACCGGTAAAACAGTTTACTTTACCGTTCTTAATGAAGACTGCAAAGTAGCCCGTGATCTTCAGATTTCCGTGAACGACAACGCCACCGCCGGAGAGCTGCTCTCAAATTATAAAAAAATATGGGGTGTGGGAAGCGCCACTGGAGTGGGGACGGTAGTAGATCTCAGAGAGGACCGCAAATTCCCGGAAGCAACAAAGGCCGATAGGCTCTTACAGTTTACAGCGATTTTAGACGGAAGCGATAAACTTCCGGTAGTAACTTATGACTACCCTGGTGATGCGGTTGCAATAGGTGAGCCGAATGAGTTCACTGATAAAGTGGCCGATTTTATGAACGAATGCGATGGCCTTCTGTTTATGTTTGATCCCAAAGTACTCAATGCTGAGCTGCAATGCCAGGCTCATGTGGCGGCGTTTGTAAATATGCTGGAGAAATTGGCACCCTTAGACAGGAGACTCCCCATACCTGTTGCTCTTGTGATTTCTAAGGCTGACACCCTGGATGGCTTCAACGGCGATGAGCAGGCAGTTTTGATTAGTGCTGAAGACGAACCTATAGTATGCGAAGACTTTGAAATTTTCCTTAACCGGGTTCTTGCCAGTTCAAAAATTGCCAGTCAAAACATTTGGGCCGGGACCGTTCGGGATGTTTTGGTAAAACTGAAAGAATTTATAAAAGTGGTCGTGGGACGGACGCTCGATTTCCAGATTTTTTTTATTTCTCAAACCGGAGAATCTCCCAAAAAGATAGGAGCCGAAGTTGGCCGCTCTATTTATTCCCCTCCTGAAAAAGTTCGTCCGGTTGGTGTTCGCAATCCGATGTATTGGCTCCTCAAGGCTATTGCCCGCAATAATAGTCTGATAAAATTCCGCAAGTTTTCCAAATATGTGGCTGCGATTTGTCTGGCCTGGATAGTGGTAACATCAGCAATTTACTTGTGGCATTTCTCGCTCCAATTAGGCCGGGCGACATCATTTGAAGATGAAATTATCGAGAGGTATAGCAATGATCCTTTCTCTACATCCGAAGAGGAGCAGGGGAAAATATCCTCGGAATACCTGCGATATGAAAATAAATGGCTTGTTTCAAGAATGTTTAGAAATTTCAAAACCCCGGTGGTCCAAATTCGTAATGGTTACAACAATTTAAGATCCGGTTCCAGAACCAAGATCCTTGATGACATTCTGACCAGACTTACTTCTATAGTAAATAATAAGGCAGCCTGGCCTACTGTTGATCCAAGCGATAACAGTATTAAGGAAGAAGAGGAGCATCTCAAGTTAAAAAGTGATCTGGAATCATTTACCGGCGGTGGAGATTCGACATCGGCTTTGTTTAAAAGAGCTGACAGAGCTTTGACCTATTGGGATTTATTTAAGCAATGTTTAGTTAATACGTCTGATTCTACCATGTGGAATAAACTGCATGATAAAATAATTTATGATCAGAGTACATATATTACCGAGATAAATGCTGCCGAGAAAAAAATGTGTGAAGCCCTTCTGGCGGGAAAAACGGAAACGGCAAAGACGGTAACTGCCCAACGCGCCGGAGTAGATTTGAGCGGCAGAATAAAAGAGATTAATGAAAACATGGATCCTGAATATCGTCTGGAGACTGCTGTGGGTGAATTAACACAGCTAAAGAACGACCTTGGTTCATCGGGAAATCCGGCTGATATTAAGATGATTGATAACTATCTCAACAATGCCCGCCGCTGGGCGAAAAAGCAGGAATTTACCTACCGGATAGATGCTCTTCCCCAGGACGGCCATTTGCATATTGAAGCTGTTCCTGAAGATGAAGAACCCACTTGGTCGGAAAAGACCCAGCTTTTGTCCGGGTTTGATAATATCATCAAATGGAAACCGGGTTATGCAATTTATATCGCCTATGATGATATATCCCAGGATTGCAACTGGGGGAGGAAATCTACGGATAAAAAAGTAATCAGGGAAAAGTATTCATTATTTGACATGGAGGGGGAAATTACTTTAAATTCGGGTACAAAAGTATCGATAAGTTTTAAACCATCGTTGGAAAAACAGCTGCCGACGATAAAGAAATAATTTTTTGATAATAAACTGAAAGAGGGAGATTATGATAAATCGGAGAGCATACTTTGTTGCTGTAGCTTTGATTCTGCTGTTATTTGCAGCATCGGTAAACGCCGGTCATGTTCAACTACCCAAAGGAAAAGAGGTCTATCTCAAGTTTTCTTCGGATCTGAAAGTTTCCTCCGGGGAATATAAAAAAGGGGATTCTATTCCGGTTATGCTTGACCAGCCAATTGATATCGGCGGACAGATCATTGTTGATCGGGGAGCAGCCGGAACCGCAGTAGTGCTTGATGCCGAAAAAAACGGCAGCGGGGGTAAAGCGGGGATGATAAAAATCGGGTTTGTAAATTTACAGCCCAAAGGTGAATATAAATTATCCGAAGGAGGAGTGATTTCACTTGGGGGAAATCCTCTGGAATTTAAAGGGAAGAAAAAAGGAATTTTCCCTTATCTGTTTTTTGTAATCATTCTTAAAGGTGGCAATGGGGAGGTTCCGACCGATGTTGTCTACACTGCGACCGTTGCCGAGACAGTGGTTTTGGAGAATGAATAAGTCATCGTCGCTTAGTTAAATTATAACAAGATACAAAATTTAAGGGCAGAACTCGTTAGCAGTTCTACCTTTTTTATATGTCAAAATAATAATATTATTATGTCAGGAGAACAGGCTATCCTTGATAAGGAGGCTCCTGACCAGCTCAAAATTAATAATTACCACTTCGTGGTTTAAATCTCAGGGGCGTCCATGCCGTATTCGTGCCAGTCTTCTTTGGCCGGTCCATAGATTGACGGGACTTTGATACCGGCCTGGCGAAGAAGAACGGTAATCTGCCCGCGGTGATGGATCTCATGGTGAATCAGTGCATTCAAAGTAAGCTTGCGTTTCCATTTTTCACCATACATTTCATCTTCGATTTCAAGAGATTCATCGGTCCAGTCCTGCCTGATTTTTTCAACGAGAGCAATGGAGACTGTTTTATAAGTATCGCTGATTGTACGGGCTGTCTCGGGAATAGGAGCATCCGGTCTGAGCAGTTCATTTAATTTCAAACCGGTATAGAACATCATTTCCGGAATAGTAGTAGCAATATGCCAGGCAATTCGCCCCATTGTGCGGTGGCCATCGGCTACTTTGGTTGCCAGGGATTCATCGGTCATGGTATCAAGTACTTTGGCTGTCAAAGCAGACTCAGTGTTCCAGGCTTGAAAAAATTCCTTAATAGTGGTGAACATTTTTACCTCTTTATTTTAAAACTAAATAATCCTATATATTAATATTATATCTGTACTTAACCAATAATACTATCAATCTTATTCAGGGTTTTCTCATCAAGCTCGATATCAGAAGCAATCAAATTTTCCTGTAGCTGAGCTACCGAAGTAGCGCCGATAATGGCACAGGAGATTTCTTCCCGCTTTAATATCCAAGCTATAGCCATCTGGCTCATGGTAATTCCGATAGATTTTGCCAATTCGGTCAGTTTTTTTACTTTGACGATGTTCTCATTGGTAAGAGATGGTTTCAGCCACATGCTGGTTGCTCCCCGGCTTCCTTCAGGCATTTCGTTATTATATTTACCGGTTAGAAGACCCTGTCCCAAAGGTGACCAGACGGTTAAACCCATCCCGTGCTTATTGCAAGTTGGTATAATTTCAGCTTCAATATGGCGATCAAGCATGTTATAGCGGGGCTGTTCTACTGAGGGGAGATAAGCATCATGTTTTGAGGCATCACTTACGGCTTGGTTAATCTGATTTGCCTCCCAAACCGAGGTTCCCCAGTAAAGGACTTTCCCCTGATGAACGAGATCATCCATAGCCCGGACTGTCTCCTCGATTTCGGTTTCGGGGTCAAAACGGTGGCAGAAATAGATATCGAGATAGTCGGTTCCGATTCGCTTAAGGGTCGATTCGATCGATTCCATAATATGTTTCCGGCTCAAACCGCGGTCATTTATGT
>CAYPUP010000059.1:2378-9210 GCA_964413795.1 uncultured Ignavibacteriales bacterium | reverse complement strand
TGTGAAAGTAGAATTTAAAAAAGTCGAAGATCTGGTTCATGAAGTGACCATTGAAGTAACACCTGAACTGGTAAATGAAAAGCTGGAAGCCAAATATCTGGAAATTAAGAAAAAAGCCAAATTTGATGGTTATCGGCCGGGCAAAGTCCCTATGAAACAGATCAAAGCTAAATTTGAAGACGAAGTCAAGGCTGACACTGCTGATGATATTATTAAAGCTACTTTCCCCGATGCCCTCAAAGATAAGGATTTCAGGGTTGCCTCTACTCCGGCTATTACCGATTTGGAATACACTGATAACGGCGGTATGGTTTACAAAGCCAGGATTGAAGTCTTCCCGGAAGTTAAAGATCTCAATCTCGACGGTTTGATTGTAACCAAGACTGTAATTGATGTATCCGACGAGGAACTGGATTCCACCGTCACCCATGTCCGCAAGACCTTTGCCGAAAAACGGGATGTCGATCGTCCGGCCAAAGAAGGAGATCTGGTACTGGTTGATCTGGTAAAAACCAAAGATGAAAAAATGATTTTACCGGATAGTGAATTCCCCGATTCGGTTATTGATCTGGGTAATCCAATTACTATTAAGGAATTTCGCGAGCAGATCCCGGGCGTAAAAGCAGGCGAGGAAAAAGAGATCGAAGTTTCATATGATAAGGACTACCCTGACAAAAAATTCGCTGGCGCCAAAATTACTTATCTGGTTAAGACCAAAAAGGTGCAGGAACAGTTATTGCCGGAATTTGATGATGCCTTTGCCAAAACGACTGGCCAGGCCGAAACGGCTCTGGAGCTCAGGATGAAAATCCGCGAAGATATCGAACGTCAGAAGAAAAACGAGTTCCGGCGGATGAATACCAGTGAATTGGTAAGCCAGGTTTGTGATAAAAATCAGGTTCCTATCCCCAACGGACTGGTCAATGAATACCTGTCGGCTATGGTTGATGACGCCAAAAAGCAGAATCCGGAACTTGAAGAAGCCGATTTACGTAATTCATATCAGGGGGTAGCGGTTAATACACTGAGATGGCATTTACTTTATAATCATCTGGCTGAAAAAGAAAAAATTGAAGTTTTGCCCGCTGATACCGAAAAAGTTATTAAGAGCTTTGCTGACAATTACCGGATACCTGTCGAGCAGGCCAGGGATATGCTCCAGAAAACCGGTAAAATAAAGTCTATTCAGGATACCCTGATTGAGGAAAAAGTAATCGATTTCCTTATGGGAAAAGCTGAAGTGGTTGAGAAAAAGGAAGAACCTCAGGCTTAAGACACGGAACGTATAAAAGATAAGTGAGAGCAAGTATGGCTGACAGAATTTTAGACAATTATTTGGTCCCTATGGTTGTTGAGCAATCCGGCCGAGGCGAGCGCGCCTATGATATTTTTTCCAGACTGCTCAAGGACAGAATTATTTTTATCGGCACCCCTATCGATGATAATGTAGCCAATCTGGTTATTGCCCAAATGCTGTTTCTTGAAGCGGAAGATCCTGAAAAAGATATTTATGTTTATATCAATTCCCCGGGCGGATCAGTTACAGCCGGAATGGCTATGTATGATACCATGCAGTTTATCAAACCGGATGTTGCCACGACCTGTATGGGAATTGCCGCCTCAATGGGGGCTTTCCTGCTTTGTGCAGGAACCAAAGGCAAAAGAGCTGCTCTGCCAAACAGCCGGGTTATGATTCATCAGCCAATGGCCGGAACTCAGGGACAGGTTTCGGATATTGTTATTATGACCGAAGAATTCACCAAAACCAAGAAAAAGTTAAATGAACTTCTGGTGCATCATACCGGACAATCTCTGGAAAGAATCGAAAAAGACACTGATCGTAATTTCTTCATGTCGGCTGATGAAGCCAAAGAATACGGTTTGATCGACAAAGTTTACGAAGTAAAATAGGTGGCATAGCCGCTCTTATTTTTAAACAAAAGGATTGTAAAAGTAAAAAGTTATGGCAAAAGACTCTAATAAATCGCATGCTCCACAGCGCTGTTCATTCTGCGGAAAATCAGCCTCACAGGCCAAAAAACTCTTTTCCGGATATGAATCGTTTATCTGTGATGAATGCATAGAGTTATGCTATGATCTTTTACAATCTGCTCCGGAAATCGATACTCCTGACCTGATTACAAAACCACCATCGCCGGAAGAAATTAAAAACTATCTCGACTTGTATGTAATCGGTCAGGATATTGTCAAAAAAACGGTAGCAGTGGCTGTTTACAATCACTACAAAAGAATCAATTCAATCACTAAAGCCAAAAGCTCCAAAAACCTTAAGACTGATAAAGATGAAGTCGAACTGGAAAAATCAAATATTCTGCTTATGGGACCTACCGGTACCGGAAAAACATTAATTGCCCGTACTCTGGCCAAATTTCTCAAGGTCCCTTTCACCATCGCCGATGCCACGGTTTTAACCGAAGCCGGTTATGTGGGCGAAGATGTTGAAAATATTTTAGTCCGCTTGTATCAGGCTGCGAATTTTAACCAGCACAAAACCGAACGGGGGATTATCTATATCGATGAAATTGATAAAATTTCCCGTCGGGATGGAAATCCTTCGATAACCCGTGATGTTTCCGGCGAAGGGGTTCAGCAGGGACTTCTCAAAATTCTGGAAGGGACAATCGCCAATATTCCCCCAAAAGGTGGCCGCAAGCACCCCGAACAATCCTTTGTCCAGATCAATACCAGCAATATTTTATTTATCTGTGGCGGAGCTTTTGACGGCCTGGAAAAAACCGTTGCCCGCAGAATAGGAAAAAAGCAGGTCGGGTTTGATGCCGATAATCATTTTGTTAATGCCGATACGCCTGATATTCTGGACAGTGTCATTCCCTCTGATCTTATTAATTTTGGCCTTATTCCTGAGATGGTTGGCCGTCTGCCAGTTACCACTGCTTTGAAACCGCTTGATGAAGAAGCCCTTCTGAGCATCCTCACAAAACCAAGAAATGCTTTAACTAAGCAATATGCCAAGCTCTTTGCTGAAGAAAATGTCAAACTGACTTTTGAAGAAGAGGCTCTGAGAGCGACCGTAAAAATTGCCCGGGAAAGAAAGACCGGGGCCAGAGCTTTGAGATCTATTTTTGAAAAAGCGATGCTTGATATTATGTTTGAGATCCCCTCTCAGTCCGATATAATCGAAGTTATTGTTACGGCTGATACTATCACCAAGGGAAGCAAACCTAAAATTATCACCAAAGAAGAGTCCGCTAAAAAAGCCAGTTAAGACGGCAAAGACACTTTTATTTTTTTAAAACATTCTCTTCCAAATCAATTATTAAACAATTTGTTGAATTATCCTGATTCTTATCATAATTTCTTCATAAAATTGGGAGAAAAACATGTCTGAAAAAGTACAAAAGTTTAAAGAAGAGCGGGAAAAACTCAACGACCTGATATTTAGTTATGATAATCTGAATATCAAACGCTTTTTCTCGCTGGATAACGCTGTCTATCGTGATGGTGCATTGGATGCCAAAACTAAGGAATTACTGGGATTGGTTGCCTCGCTGGTTTTAAAGTGTGATGACTGTATTACATATCACACAATTAAAGCCAAGGAGGTTGAGACCACTGATGAAGAATTTAATGAAGTAATGTCGATCGGCCTTATTGTCGGTGGTTCCATCACTATCCCGCATATAAGAAGAGCAGTTAAACTTTGGAAAGAGATGGAATAATGATGAAAGTATCAAAGGCGGCATGGCTGCATCTATTTTTTAAGTTATTAATGATAATTATATGCCTTTGTATGATAAATTCTTCAGTGCTATATTCTCAAACTACCGGCGAAAAAATGGCCGCTGAATATGCCAAACAATATCCATTCATAAGTCTTACAGATACAATTTATACTTTTGAAACCGAATTTACTTTCCCTGAAGGATACAGCCGAGTCGATCCTTCCAAACTGACCGATTTTCAAATCTGGGTTTCGCATATTCCAATCTGGCATCGGTATAAAGCAGTCGGGATCTGGAAAGGTGACAAGGCTTTTGAGAGGGATGAAGTTTCCCGCGTGGTTCATGTTCCGTGGCGCGGTCAAAATCATACCGATGTCGGTTTTCCTCTCCGCATTTTTTCAGAATACTACCGACTGCATAATAAAGACTTTGATTTCAAGGTAACCCCAAAAAAAGGGGAACAGATGACTTATGAGAAATGGCTGAAGTCCGATTTCAGACTGGGGCCAATGGGGGATGTCAAATTGATTCCTTCCTCTCAGAGGGATTCAAGCGCCAGTGAATTCTATAAGTTCCTTAATATGGCCATGCAGCATACTAATTATAAAAGTCTGGCAGATAACTGCGACTCTTTATCGATAAATGATCTGGCTCCCGGTGATCTTATAATTGCCCATGATGAAAAAAGTAAAAAGGGAAAGGCTTATTTTGTCCTGAATATAATTGAAAACAACGACGGTAAAAAGCTTTATGCTCTCGCTACAGGATGCGAGGAAGCCTGTGATTTTCATATTCCCCTTTTCAATCTCGATAGAAACTTCCCCTGGATTAATACCGAGAGAATAAATAAAATTATGGCCGAGTATCCTCAATCGGGATTTTTTCGATGGCGGCTCAAATTATAATTAATCATAAATAATATTTTGAAAATCAAGAATACCAAACTATTATACAAGTGTATTTTATAGCGTTAAAATCAGTGCCAAACCGAATTGATTTATTTTTGAATAAATATATATGAACAAAAATCAATTGCCTTTATCAGAAATTATTTCTCTTTCAAAGGGGATTCACCAGAAACAAATTAATATCCGAAGGCATTTGCATCAGTATCCGGAAATATCCTACAATGAATTCAACACCACTTCATTCTTAAAAAAAGAGATCGAAAAACTTGGATTGAAAATATTACCATTTAAAATGGAAACCGGTTTTCTGGCTGAACTAAAAGGGAACGCTGCCGGACCGACCGTAGCCATCCGCACCGATATCGATGCTCTTCCGATTACGGAAAAAACGACTCTTGAGTTTAAATCCAAAAATATCGGCTGCATGCATGCCTGCGGCCATGACATGCACATGGCGGCAGTACTGGGGGCGGCGATGGTTCTTAAAAAATTAGTGTCACAAATAAACGGTACGGTTCGTTTTATTTTCCAGCCTGCTGAAGAAATGCCCCCGGGCGGAGCCAGACCAATGATTGCAGGCGGTGCTTTGAAAAATGTCTCTGCAATCTTTGGATTACATGTCGATCCTAATCTTGCTACAGGTAAAATAAGTCTTCGTGATGGAACCACGATGGCCTCGGTTAATGATTTTGATCTAATTATTCATGGCAAAGGAGGGCATGCTGCTCACCCTGAAACTTCTGTAGATGCTCTGGTGATTGCCTGCGAAGTTGTTGATGCAGTCCAAAAAATCGTTTCAAGAGAAATTAATCCAATCACTCCGGTTGCTGTGACTTTTGGTACAATTAACGGCGGCGTTGCCCGCAATGTTATAGCCGATCGGGTAATTCTGAAAGGAACGGCCCGGGCTTTGTCCAAAAAAGCTACCCGCGATCTCCCTCGTCTAATCAAAAGGACAGCCAGTGCTGTCTGCAAAGGGCGAGGAGCCAAACTGGAAATGAATATTATTGCTGATTATCCGGTCTTATTTAACAATGCCCGGGTAACCAGGCTTTTCTCTAAAAACTATCAGGCTCTTTTTGGAAAAGGAAAAATCGAAGAAACACCACCGACTCTGGGGGGTGAGGATTTTGCCTGTTATCTGGAAAAAGTTCCGGGAGCCATGTTTCGACTGGGTGTTATGAATAAAAAAATTAAAGCTGACAAACCCTGGCATTCATCAGAATTTATTGCTGATGAGAATGCTCTGACTTACGGTACGGCCTTATTGGCTGCGGGTGCTATAGATTTTCTGAAAAACGGATTATAATGCGAACTGATTTATTTAAATCCATATCAATTATACTCATCCTGTTATTTATATCATTTTCATCGGCTCATGCTTTTTATCCAAAAGGACAGGCTGTCACTTTTGGTGAGTTTAACTACATCAATGATATCGCCGTATCAAATACTCATGCTTATTTTGCCACAACCCGGGGCATTATCAGATATAACAAAGCCGGTAATTTCTGGGAGAATCCGCTGACCGGCACCGAGGGGTTGGATCATAACGATATCCAGAAAATATGGGTTGATGATTTTGATACCCGTTTATATGCTCAAACTTCCAATGGATATTTTGAATATGATATCATGCTGGAGAACTGGTACTCGATATCCTCGATGCCGGAAGTTAATAATCAATCCGAACATATTAAATTTCCAACCTTAATGTATGCCCCCCCTCTCTTTAATTACGATAACTATGCCAGGCATTTGATCGATCCTAATGGCCGTCATTTTCTCATCGATGATGTTGTGGAAGATATACAGGGTAATTTATGGATTAGCTCCTGGGGCTACGGAGCCTTTTCATCAAATACTTCCAATTATTATCTTAATCCCCTCCCTTATGGTTTAATTCAGGATCGGGTTAATGCCATCTATGATGACGATGGCACACTTTTAATATCCGGGGCGGTGTTAATTGATCAGCGCACCGGTATTACTTTATATAATACTAAGAAAGATGAATTTTCATTTATTGAATCAGGAATTGACAATCTTTTCCCATCGATTGATATCAATTGCCTGGCGGCCGATGAATATTCAATTTACGCCGGCACAACCAACGGATTATATATAATCGATAAAGCCAATAAAACGATCAACCGGCAATTGACCTCAAGTAACGGCCTGGTTTATGATAATATCATCAGCCTGTTAGTTAATAAGGAT
>CAYPUP010000059.1:0-2368 GCA_964413795.1 uncultured Ignavibacteriales bacterium | reverse complement strand
ATACCATTTTTATCGGAACCGAATACGGCTTAAGCATATTGTATAATTCGGATTCCGGTATGGTTGCCATTAAAACATCATTCCCGGAAATAGTCATTTTTGATATGGAAATGGTTGATAATTCTTTGTGGCTCGGAACAAGTTTGGGAGCTTATCGGCTTAAGTTAAAATCAGGTAAAATTCAAAAGATGCGCGATGATATGGCAATCCTTTTTAGCGATGTGGTCGACATTGAACGATATAATCAATATTTATGGTTTCTATCAAAAAAGGGATTGGTGAAACTAAATATCGAAAGCGGCGAACATGAATCATTTCCACAGGTCTTTTATAGTTCTGTTCCCAACGCTCTGGCGGTGAATGATACTATTGCCGCTATTGCTACCGAAAATGGGCTGGCGATATATTTTTATGCCAACAAAAAGCCCTTTACGCGTGAATTTACGATCGATGACGGTCTCCCTTCAAACTATACCTATTCGGTAATGCTGGATGGCGATTATCTCTGGCTGGGATCGGAAATGGGACTGACCCGTTTTTATTGGAACAATCCGGACCGGGTGGATTGATTTTAATTATCCATTATTTGATGTTGATTGCAGCAATCCAATATATTACTATAACATTGACAGTTGTGACAATGAACAGGAAATCTCTCATATGGGAATGAAAAGGCTGATATTCGTATGACCTGGCTTTTGGAAAATTTATGGCTTAAAATTATCTCTTTGGCTATCGGACTTCTATTGTGGTTTCATGTTGCTACTGACAAAGTATACGAATACGATATCCGTCTCCCGGTCACTGTAATTCTGCTGAGTGATTCTCTGACCCTCTCTGAAAGCCCGCCCGATTCCATTTTGGTTACGGTTTCGGCGGTCGGAAAACAACTGCTGCGGAATAAATGGAAAGAGCGGGGACTGATAATTAACGCAACCCAGTATAATGGGGGACGCTATTTAATAAATTTATCCAAAGATAATACCTCGCTGGTAAATGTGCCGGCTGATATTAACCTTGATAAAATCATTTCACCGGCATCTATTACACTCTCAATTGACCAGATGGTCGATAAAAAAGTTGCGGTGTTAGTCGACATCGTTACTCAGCCCGATGAAGGTTTTGCGGTGAGCAAAATTTCCCCGGCTGATCCCCCGACAGTTACTCTCAGCGGAGCCAGAAGCCGGTTAAGAGAGAAGAATAGTATAAAGACTGTTTTCAAGGAGCTTACCGGGCTAAGAAGTAATATTACAGTAAAATTACCTTTGCTGCTTCCTGAGGAATATCAAACTTTTGTTTCACCGGAATCAGTTTCGGTTGCGATTGAAGTTGTCCCGGTAAAAACACGCATTTTCGAGAAAATCCCGGTTGTAATTTATAATACACCCTCGGATAGAATGATAAGGATTTCGCCTGAAAATATTGATATCGAATTGACCGGCCCTCCGGAAGATATTGATCTTTTGAATAAAAACACTCTGGTCGCTTCGGTTGATTTTCGTACTCTTGATTCCAACCGGACAGCTCCGATAAAAATCGATTGCCCCAGTAATTTCAAAGTCAAGACCTCTTCGGTTAAATCCGTAAAATTTTTCATCAATTAGATTATTATGTTAATTCTCGGAATTGAAACTTCATGCGATGAGACTTCGGTTGCCGTTATCGAAGACGGCCGGAACATATTATCAAATATAATTTTATCTCAGGCTGAACATACCCGCTTTGGCGGCGTGGTTCCGGAGATTGCCAGCCGGGCGCATTTGAAAACAATTATCCCCGTCTATCAGGAAGCTCTTGAAAAAGCAAATGTAACGCTTAAAGATATTGATCTTATTGCCGCTACGATGGGACCCGGTCTGGTTGGAGCTTTGCTGGTCGGTCTGACCTTTGCCAAGGGATTGGCCTTTTCAACAGGGATCCCTTTTGTGGCTGTCAACCACATGGAAGGACATCTATCGGCCAATCTTTTACAGCATCATAATCTTCAATCGCATCATCTGACTCTGATAGTTTCTGGCGGGCATACGATGCTGGTTGAAGTAAAGGAGTTCGGGGAATACAATATTATGGGACAGACCAAAGATGACGCTGCCGGCGAAGCTTATGACAAAGTGGCCAAACTGATGAACCTCCCCTATCCCGGCGGAGCACTGCTTGATAAGCTGGCGCAAAAGGGGAATCCGAAAGCTATAAAATTTCCCCGGGGGATTATCAAAGAACAAAACTATATGTTTTCATTTTCAGGATTGAAAACAGCTGTCGCGATGTATATTAAAAAGCTAAGTCCTGATGAATTCGAAAAAGAGAAAACCGATATTGCCGCCTCGTTTCAGGAAGCGGTGGCTGATGTTCTCGTGTCAAAAACTTT
>CAYPUP010000058.1:0-9297 GCA_964413795.1 uncultured Ignavibacteriales bacterium | reverse complement strand
ATTGTATGAATTTATTATTTAATACATAGCCGCTATCCTTAATGACACCCAATCCGCGCCAATGGCGATCGGCCAGATCAAATACTCGATTAATATTTAATTGGGCATTATTATTACCCTCTCGAATTACTGCTCTGGCATACTGATTGACAACCTGAGCTTTACCATTTTCAAGTTGATCGATTGCCATAAAAATCCCCTGCACCAGATCGGCCGGTTCAAAACCTGTGATAATTATCGGGATATTATACTTACTTGATATGAATTCATATTCACAATACCCGCTTATGGTGCAGACATGTCCAGGGGCGAGAAGACCATCAATATTACCGGCAGGATTGCTTAAAAGCATTTCAATCGCAGGCGGAATTCGTACCATGCCATTCAGTATATAAAAATTGTTCAAGTTCAGCTTATCGGCTGTTAAAACAACAGAGGCTATCAATGGAGCTGTGGTTTCGAATCCGATAGCCATAAATACGAAAGCCTGATTGTGATTTATTTTTGCCAATTCAACAGCCTCAAGCGGTGAGTAGACAACCCGAATATTAGCCCCTTTAGCTTTTGCTGATAAAAGATCGTCGTGGCTGCCGGGGACTCGAATCATATCCCCAAAAGTACAAAGTACCGTCTGAGGTTTAAAGGAAATCATAATAGCCTTGTCAATCATATCAGAGGGGGTTATGCAGACGGGACATCCGGGGCCATGCAGAAGATTGATCTTTGGCGGTATTAGCTGATCGATTCCATAGCGGAATATAGCATGGGTTTGTCCGCCGCAGACTTCCATTATATTCCATTTCTTTTGCGTGATCTTTTTTATTTTTGTCAGATATTTTTCAATAATCTCCGGAGATCGATATTCATTTGAAAATTTCATGTCTTATTATTTCTCCCCAAAGCATTCATCCATATCCTTAAAAATATGCATGGCATGCTCTTCATTAATTTTGCCAATAGCAAATCCGGCGTGTACTAATATATAATTGTCCACCTGAGCCTCAGGCACCAAAGTTAAATTGACCTGTTTGACAATACCGCCAAAATCTACTTTTCCGGTACGCATCAATTCATCTTTATTATCAATTGTTATGATTCTTCCCGGGACAGCAAGACACATATACTACTTCCTTTTATTACTAATAACTCCAGCATTAAGCTGCCCGGCGCTAATACCGCCGTCATTAGCCGGGATTAGATGATGCCAATATGGTTCATATTTTTCCTGATTCAAGCGATAAATGATTCTTTCTGTTAAGTACTTATTTTGGAAACATCCGCCTGTCATGGCGACCTGTTCAATTTTAACCAATTTTACCATAGATATTATTATTTCTGCAATGGTATTATGAAACTTAGTGGCAATAAGTTTTATATCAGTTTGGTTTTTTATATCTGTCAATAAATTTTCAATAATCAGGCGCCAGTCTATAATATAAGTATGATTATTTTTCACGATATCATATTCATAGTAATAATCCGTTGAAATTCCAGCGGCAGCCCACTCCAGATTCATTGCCGCTTCAGCTTCATAATCGGAGATCTGACAAAGACCGAGCAGGGAAGAGACAGCATCAAAAAGGCGTCCCATACTTGAGGTCAAGGGGCTGTTAATATTCTGCCGCAGCATTTTATGAATAATAACCAGCTCCTCTTTTATGAAGGCATTTGTTGAATGACAATCCCTCAGCGTAAAAGCATCATTCCCAAAAATGCTGTAAAGGATAGATAAGGCGGAACGACGCGGTTCAAGAGCGGCTTTATCTCCACCTGGCATTTGGAATTGCTTTAAATGTCCTATTCGTTCAAAATGATTATCATAAGCAGCAAGGAATTCACCTCCCCAAATTGTATTATCATCACCAAGTCCGGTTCCATCAAGAACGACACCTAATACCGGTGGTTTTAGATGGTTTTCAAGCATGCAGGAAAGAAGATGGGCATAATGATGTTGTACCGGTATGACTGGTTTTTCCAGTGAATGAGCATAAATAGTAGATAGATATTCCTGATGCTTATCTGACATAACTGAATCAGGGGTTATTCCGTACAAAGCAGTCATTGTATTTATTGTTTCAGTAAATGTATTGTAGGTAAGTTTGGAATTCAAGTCGCCTATATGCTGGCTGATATAACATCTATTCCCTGACTTTAGAGCAATTGTATTTTTCATATGTGAGCCGACTGCAAGAATATTTCTATCACTGTATTCTATATCAATTTCAGTTGGTGCATAACCGCGAGCATTTCTGATTATCGATGGCCGTCCGGAAATAATTATAGCTACGGAATCATCGACCGGTCGAGCGATAGGACGATTATGAACAAGAAAATAATCAGCGATTGGCTTCAATCTTTGAATTGCATCTTCATTGTTTATTATAATCGGTTCCTCTGAAAAATTTCCACTCGTACACACAATAGGATCGTTGAATTCATGCATCAATAAATGGTGCAACGGAGTATAGGGAAGCATAACGCCTAAACTATAATTATTGGGGGCGACATTTGGTGCTATTATATTGTTGTTTACGTTTTTATTTATAAGAACAATTGGAGATTCTACCGTCTGCAAGAGCGCAATCTCTTCATCTGAGGGTGTGCAGAGTTCATCCAGCATAGCAATCTCCGGAATCATCAATGCTAATGGCTTTCTTGCACGTTTTTTTCTGGTTCGTAAATTATTAATAGCCTGCTCATCTTTAGCATTAACCAGAAGTTGGAAACCGCCAAGCCCTTTTATAGCCAGAATTTTACCGGATCGTAGTATTACAACACTATTTACAATAGCATCATATTGTGAATTAATAGTATTGCCGTATTTATCCAATAATCTTAAATGCGGTCCACATACTGGACAAGCAATAGGCTGAGCATGGAAACGCCTGTCGTTTGGATTCTCATATTCTTCCCGGCATTGGCTGCACATCTCAAATATATTCATGGTTGTGTTTTCGCGATCATAGGGGAGTGATTCGATAATACTGTATCGAGGACCGCAATTTGTGCAGTTAGTGAAAGGATAATGGTAGCGCCTGTTTCCGGGATCAAATATTTCACTTACACATTCCGGGCATGAGGCTATATCCGGAAGGATTGAAGCAGGGCCAGTGTTGGTTCGAATGCTATTCCTGATATTGAAAGAACTAAAAACAGATGATTTTATGTCTGTTACTTTAAAGTTGTTAATTTCGGCAAGTTTGGGTTTATCTTTTTGTATAGATTTTAGAAAGTTATCTATCAGATTATCATTGCCCGCAATTTCAATTAATACTCCCGCTGTTGTGTTTACAACATAGCCGTTCAAGTTGTATTTTTTTGCCTGACGAAATATGAACGGACGGAATCCAACTCCCTGTACTTTCCCTCTGATTTCAATTCTGATATTTCTTACTCTATCAGTGATATGCAAAGTAACCCCATTTTATTCTTCCAACTCAACACTCTCTAATATAATATCCTGGGCGTGAGGATCGTTTATGTTTTTGGATACAATTATATCCAACTTAGCATTTTCAGCCACTGTCCCTTTGACTGCTTCATAAAAATGCTCGCTAAAATGTGAAGATGATATATGCGATAAAGCACCCAGCTTTATTACTGCTTTTATTATATAAGCGTTATTGTTCTCATTGGAAATTGATTCCATTTTGCCGAGGATATCTTTTAACAACGATAATTCATGCATGGATAATTTCCCCTCCGATTTTTAATTCTTCCACAATATTACTAATTAGTTTCACAGCTGTTTCTTTAACAGTTGAGTTTATAGCATCTCCTGGTAAGTAGTTCTTCCCTTCAATGCCATAGATTGTAATTTTTTTGGGAATCTGTCCCAGTGCTTTACCCAGATTAATCGTTAGAGGAATGCTGAATGAATGGGAAGAATAAGCCAGAAAGTAGTCTTCGGGGATATTATCCGATAAACCATCAAACTTATAAAGAAAGCCTGAATATTCCGCTGAATTAACAGAATCTATCAGAATGGCGTGATCCTTATTTTCCCAGGAATCAAGCAGCGAGGTCCCATCACTGACCCCAACTATCACTTTCACATTGTTTAAATTCTCTTTTTCCACTTGTCTTGCAACAAACAGCCCGACTCCATCATCGGAACGAAAATCATTCCCCAAGCCAACGACCAAAACACCGGGGGTGATATTCTTTTTAGGCATAATATTATTCCCGATTTATTTTTAGCTTGAGAAAATGACAGGAGCATGAAATGCAGGGATCATAATTCCTGATAGTCTGTTCACAATGCCAGGTTATATTTTTATCCGAAAGATGAAGATTCTTTTCGACAAATTTTTGTAAATCGCTTTCGATTGATTTTTGATTTTGAGAAGTTGGCGGAATTATCCGCGCTTCTTTTATGATGCCATCATTATCGATTTTGTAGCGATGATATAACATGCCTCTTGGGGCTTCGGTGCAACCATGTCCAATGCCTTCTTTGGGAAGACACTCAACAAATGGTTTCTCGGGCGGCTCATATCTTTTAATTATTTTGAGAGCTTCTTCACAGGAAAAAACAAGCTCTAACGCCCGTACGATAATACTTTTAAAGGGATTAATACATGATTTACCCAAGCCGACCTTTTTCGCTGCTTTCCGGGCAGAAGGGGGAAGCTTGTCAAAATTATTATGGAAACGAGCCATTGGTCCGACTAAGTATTCACCTCTTTTTTTCACTTTGGAGTGAAGTGAAGTAGAATGGCTGACTTGATATTCCTCAAAAAAGTCCAAAAATTTGTCATTAGGAATGTCAATTCCTTTATTTGATACAATATTCCCTTCGCATAGCGGATATTCATCGGGATGTCTGAGTGAGACAAATTCATAATCCCTTTCAAGATCAGGAAAATCGAATGTCGCCACCAAATCGACGGCTTCAAGCGAGGTAGCTAAGGCCCATTTAAGAGGAGCAATAAATTCTTCAAGTTCCTTCTTCTCCGGAACCTTATAAAAACCGCCTACCCGAACATTAATCGGATGTATTTCCCGACCGCCTAATTTTATCATCAAATCGTTGCCGATTTTTTTCAACTGAAGGGCATTTTTTACAATCTCCGGATAGTCCCCAGCCATTTTAATGGCATCTTCGTAGCCGAGAAAATCCGGTGCATGAAGCATAAAAATATGCAAAGCGTGCGACTCAATCCATTCGCCGCAGTAAAGGAGACGTCTCAGGTCGCGCAATGGACCATCGACCTTAACGCCGCAAATCTGTTCCATAGCATGCGTTGAACTCATCTGATAAGCGACTGGACAAATACCGCAAATTCGGGCAGTAATATCAGGGGCTTCGGTGAATTTACGCTTCTTAAGAAATCCCTCAAAAAAACGGGGGGGTTCAAAAATATTAAATCTCGACTCAACTATTTTATCATTCTTAATTTTTATAAATAATCCGCCTTCACCTTCTACTCGGGCCAGGTAATCGACTTTAATTGTTTTATTTTTCATAAGTTTCGCTCTCCTTGCGGAATGGCTCTGAGAAGGCATTAAATCCCCGGAAAAATCTGACAATCTCATCTTTGGGAATTTCCATTTTTTCAAATTGTGCTGCTATCGATGATGTATTGGGGGAGTTCATCGGTCCGAAACAGCTATAGCAGCCCCGGTTATATGATGGACATATAGCCCCGCATCCCGCCAATGTTACCGGTCCGAGGCAGAGAGTGCCATGGGCTACCATTACGCAAATATTCCCTTTTCTTTTACATTCGATGCAAAGGCAATAATTCGAGATATTTGGTTTGCGTTCGTTTAAAAAGGCATTTAATACTTCAAGAAGTAAGTACTTATTTATTGGACAACCATATAATTCAAAATCGACATAGACATGATCAGAAATAGGGGTAGATTTGCTGAGTGTTTCGATATATTCCGGATTCAGGTATACGGTCGATATATATTCATTAACATCATTGAAATTTCTTATAGCCTGAATGCCTCCTGAAGTTGCACAGGCGCCGATAGTAATCAACACTTTTGACATTCTTCTGATTTTATGAATTCGTTCAGCGTCATGAGGGGTGGTAATAGAGCCTTCAACCAGGGAAATGTCATATGGCCCGTTGATTACATGACGTGATGCTTCAGGGAAATTGGCTATCGTAACCGCTTCGGCAACAGCGAGAAGCTCATCTTCGCAATCGAGTAATGACAATTGACACCCGTCGCAGGAAGCAAATTTCCAAACTGCAAGTTTGGATTTTATTCTTATTGAGGGCATAATCACATTTCTCGCTTTAAAAATATATCTTTCATTTGAGTGTAATTATAAACCGGCCCATCCTTACAAACAAATGATGTCCCTAATTGACAATGGCCACACAAACCAATACCGCATTTCATATTGCGCTCCATTGAAATGAAAATATTCTCATCCGAAACACCCCGTTTCTGAAGTTCAAGAATTGTAAAGCGCATCATAATTTCAGGACCGCAAACCATTGCTGTGCAATTCAAAGGATCGAAGGGGGCTCGGCCAATCATACTTGTGACTACACCAATATTTTCATGCCAGTTACCGGTAGCTCGGTCAACGGTGATATATATCTCGATATCAAATCGCGAGCGCCATTTTTCAATCTCTTTCTTATAAAGAATATCTTCCGGAGTTCGAGCTCCATAAAGTATGACAACCTTGCTATAGTCCGCACGATTATGAAGAATGTGATATAGTACTGGCCTCAGGGGAGCCAAGCCTATTCCGCCGGTTATGATAAGAATATCCCTGGACTTACCTGCTTGAATCGGCCAGGCAGTACCATAGGGTCCTCTGATTCCTATACAATCACCCTTTTTTAGGTTCCACATTGCTTTGGTTACAGTCCCTACTGCTCTTGTCGTATGGATCAGCTTTTTAGTATTGTTTGAATCGCCACTGATAGAAATAGGTACTTCGCCAGTACCAAAAACATACAACATATTAAATTGGCCAGGGAAAAACACAAAATCAGTGCGATTGAATGATTCCAGCTCAAGTGAAATGGTATCATAAGTCTCCTTGATAACCCGTCTAATTATAAAAGGATCAGGGGTTAGAGGACTAAATGACTGGGTTGCACTACTTGTGATCGCTGTTTTTGCCATAAATATCCATTAACTGTAATCGAGTTGCTTCCAACCGTTCAGCTATAACTAAATTAAATCTTTTCATGATTTCATAACCGAGATCATGATCCCCTTCGCACTTGCCTCTAAGACATTTTCCGTCCAGGGAAATAGCCTTCGTAACTTCGGTTGCTCGAGCATCAAAATGCCATTTATATGGCGGTACCAACCATGACCAACCCAGAATCTCTCCGGCCTCACGAGTGCGGATTAAAATTGCTCCTTTATGGGGAACATAAGATTCTATGACAATTTTACCATTTTTGATAAAATAGAATGAATCGGCGTCCTCGCCTTCTTTGAAAATGTAACTTCCTGCTTTAAAAACAACATTCTTTGAACAACCGCTGAGCAGTTGTATATGTTTTTTATCCATCCCTTTCAGGAAAGGATGCTCCGATAATATATCTTCCATATTTTTCATTTTGATACCCAGAGATTAATTTTTTAAGTTTTCAAACAAATCCGTGAAGCTACTTCCGTTATATCTATTCCCACCGGACACCAGGTTATGCATCGGCCGCAGCCGACACAACCCGATGTCTCGAACTGGTCGTGCCAATAAGACAACTTATGCAAATGCCATTGTCGATAACGTGATTTTGCCGATGAACGTATACTCCCTCCGTGTATATATGTAAAATCATTGTTAAAGCAGGAATCCCATTTTCGAAACCTCTCCGCGTTTTTACCAGAGAGGTCCGTCTGATCTTCAATATTATTACAAAAACAGGTGGGACAAACCATTGTGCAATTTCCACAGGTCAGGCATCGTTTTGATATCTCATCCCAGTACGGATTATCGAATTGATTAAATAATAAATCTTTTAAATTATCTATAGATAGTTTTCGACTAAATTTTAAAACAGCTTCCTCGAGAAGATTCCTCTCAGCAGATAATTGTTTGTCGGTAGGTTGAGAAGTCTTAATTGCTGAAATAATTTCAGCCCCTTTATCAGATCCAGCCTGGATAATAAAATAATTACCATTCTGATTCAGAATCTCTGATAAGGCAAGGTCAAAGCCATCAGAAGCGAAAGGTCCCGTTTTCATTGATTCACAAAAACAGGTATTTCCTGGATTGCTGCAATTAACAGCAATAATAAGCATGTTTTGGCGAATCTGAAAATAATCATTATCTATATATTTACCCTGAGTAAGGATTTTATCCTGGATCTTAAGAGCAGCTAATTCACACGGCCGTATTCCGATAAATGCAAATTTTGGAATTTTATCACTATTGCTCTCGATCTGAAAGCTACTATTTTCATTTTTGATTTTCAGAATCGTTTTGCAAGCAGGGAAGATGAATTGTTTAATTGAATTCTGACCAACAGTGTAATTGCTAAAAAGACTTCTGTCATCCTCTTTATGGACTCTATAATATCCGTTGTTTTGAAGATCACTGTATCCAACAGGTAAATCTTCAAAGCCGTCGATAAAGTCATAAACTATGGCTTCATCCTTTAATTTAGGACCAATAATCTGATAGCCGTTTTTACGAAGATTGTTAAGAAGATCCCTGAATCCGTCAACCTTAAGAACAAATTTAGAAGAGCCTTCCATAGTCTATCCTTGTGATATAATTCACAAACTCATAGCTTTAATATAAATTCTATTATTGCTTTGTCAATATAAATTTGAAGTATCATCATAATTATATTTGGTAATGATGGGACCATTTTATATACTGGATATAGTGGGTGTATATGGTTATATTCATCCATTGAAGGTCTTGAATTATTAGTTGTACATCTGATTAAGAAAACAGTATTATACTGTGTGGTTTGTTAAAATGGAGAAAGGAGAAATCCATGTACGAAATAATTGGTGAAGTAGCAGGAAGAATCTGGAGTCTACTGAATAAAAACGGCAAAGTGAGCCTTTCGCAGCTTCCTAAATCATTGAAGGAGGCTGATGCAATCACTTATCAAGCGCTGGGGTGGCTGGCGCGCGAAGGTAAAGTTGAATATCATAAGGAGAAAAACAAAACGAGTGTGTCTCTTAAAAATATAAAATAGGCTTTTTGCTAACACTTCAGCGAATGTCTTAAGACGAAGCCATTTATCATAGACTAACAAAATATGCCAATTTGTTTCATTATTGGCATATTTATACAACAAAACCTCATTTTTTGACTTATTATAATTAAAACCTACAGCGGTTGAATTG
>CAYPUP010000057.1:0-9384 GCA_964413795.1 uncultured Ignavibacteriales bacterium | reverse complement strand
GAGGTGGCAACCCCCAATTCATTTCTTTCCTGTTGAAGATCCAGATTCATTTTCGCTGTTTCCACATTCTGTTCTTCTAAAGCTGCAATTTTCATTTGCTGATTGAAAGTATTATAAATTTCAAGCGCCTCGCCCTGAAGCCTGTTTTTAGTGTCCCTTAATTCAAGGGCTGAGTTGTTGGCTTCATATTTTGCATTACTGAGATTTATTCGGTCGCGGCCGCCATTAAACAGGTTGAAAGAGAGATTCAACCCAATCTGGGTTTCATTCGTTTTAGTCGTGATATCAGAATCGGCATAAGTTCCGGCATCACTGTTGTGCATCAGATCGGTATAACCATAGTTGGCATATAGCGATAAGCGGGGTATAAATGGAGAGTGTACGCTTTTAACATTATTATCCGCATAAATTTTATTGAACTGAGCTGCTTTCAGGGAGCTGTTTCTATCCTGCATTATGTTTACGATTTCATCAAATGCCATTGTCAGTTCAGGAATAATTATTTCATCAGTTACCATAAATTCCGTGTTGGGATCTCGTCCCAAAAGAATATTAAGTTGTTTTTTTGCAATCTGCAATTCAAGCTCCTGATTATATAGATCAGACTGGTCAGTATTATAAGATACTTGAGCATTGTAATAATCAGTTCGGGATGCTCCTCCTATTTCATTGCGAATTTTCTCGCGTTCCAATCTGGTTTCGGAGATATTCTTTATTTCCTGTGTTATCCGATATAATTGATCCTGTAGAACGGTGTAATAATAAGCCTGTGAAATTGAGACAATCGTATTCTCAATCTGATCACGAACCTGATATTTGGTAAAATCCGCCTGAGCATTAAATTTGCTGCGATCATAAAACATTTTAAAGCCATCAAAGATGGTCCAGTTCAAAGTCAGATCGGCATCTAATCTGTCTGTGTCGGTATTAATCTTTGAGAGGGGCAAATCCACTTCCTGGTCCGAATTGATTTTGTTATATCCACCGGTAAAATTTAGTGTTGGCAGGAAACCGGCTGTTCCGTTACCTTTATTATTTTGAGCCATCTTTTCCTGATTGCGAAGGATTTGGATGGAGTAATTATCTTTTAAGCCGGTGGCAATAGCCTCCTCTAATGTTAGAAGGGGTTGTGACTGAGCTACAGCTGCCGCAATAAATAATATTATAAGAATTAATCTGGACATCTATTTTCCCTCGGTATGATTATTATCTAATGTAAATATGAGTTCCATAACAGCCGGTTCAACGGACTCCTGAGTTACCTTCTTGCCGGAAATGAACCAGACATATTTAACTCTGATCGAATTGAAGACCAGAAACATTGAAGGAAGGACTAACAGCTGGATCATTGTTCCGAAAACCAGCCCATATGCAATCGCCGCTGCCATAGGGATAAGAAATTGAGCCTGACGGCTGGTTTCGAGAATAAGAGGAGCCATCCCGAGGGCAGTGGTAAGAGTCGTCAGCAAAATTGGTCTGAGACGTGAAATGCCGGAATTATAAACAGCCTCTTCTACTTTTTGTCCTTCTTTAAGATATCTGTTTATCTGATCAACGAAAACAATACTGTCATTAACAATGATACCAGCCAGCGCCATAAAGCCAGTGGCTGAAATCAATGTGAGCTGCAGCCCCTGAATTCCATGCCCCCAAAGGGCTCCTAAAAAGCCGAGAGGAATTAAAGAAAAAATCATAAAAGCCTGAGCATAGGAATGAAAAACAAGAATCATGAGTATAAGCATTCCCAGCATCGCCACCGAAAAAGCAATTATCATGGAGTTGATCATTTTTGCCTGCTCCCGCGACTGCCCCTCAAATTTAGCCGTCACCCCCTGAACCCGGCTTAACACGGAGGGGAGGACATTGGCTTCAATATCAGTCAATATCGGGGGGAGGTCTTCTTTTACATCAGTCTGGTTGGCTTCAACTTTGATCTCCTGTTTGCGTTCAAGATGGTCAATCCTGGTTGTCCCTCTTTTAATGGAATAATAAGCCAATTCACTAAAGGGGTACTCTTTTCCACCTGGCGTGCGCAACCGTATTTGATCAAGCTGGCTTAGTGAAGCACGGTCTTCCGGACGATAACGAACCCACACCCGTATTTCATCACGACCGCGCTGGATGCGCTGTATTTCCTGCCCGAAAAATCCCTGCCGAACCTGTCCTGCTACATCCTGAAGAGTCAAACCCAATGATGAGGCTAAGGGCTTGAGGGTAATGTTTATTTCCCGGCGTCCTTTTTGATAAGAGTCGGTTACGTCTCTCAAGCTGGTGTAATTTTCCAGTTCAGTTTTAAGAAGGGCTGTTGCTTTTTCCAATTGAACCACATCGTTGCCAAGGAGGCTGATAGATACAGCTTTTCCGAAACGGCCCCCCTCGCCAAAAGTAATATTCTCAACACCCGGAATTGGACCTGTGGCTTTACGAATTATGTTTGCAATTTCATAGCTTTCCATATTGCGGGTTTCGCCGTCCAATAATTGAACCACGAGATTACCGGTATTGCTGCCGGTTTCACCCAGGGTACTGGAGCCGACTTCCCGTTGGATAGCGAGAATGACATCTAAGCTATCAGACCGCTCGGCTTTCAGGGTATCATTAATTGCCCAGCATATTTGTTCAATATGAGCTAAAAGGCTGTCGGTATTAGCTTCCTGACGGCCGGCTACCAGAGCAACATTGATAGGAACTTCATCCCCATCGACATTGGGGAAAAATGATGTTCCAATTAAACCACCCTCCAATAAACCAATCGTAATAAGCACAAAAAATATTGGAGCGGCTGTTACTACCCATTTATTGCGAATTGCCATCTTTAGAGTCCGGCCGTAAATCCTATTGGTGAGATAATTAATTATTGTCTCAAGAAAATTTCTAATTTTAGATTCTTTTTGATCTGCAGTTAATCCTTTGGAATGGGCCAGATGCGAAGGAAGAATAAAAAAGGCTTCAACCAAAGAGAAAAGAAGAGAAGCTATCACAACCAGTCCCATCTGCCAAAGCATTTCACCCAGATTCCCCTGAAGAAAGAAAAAGGTACTAAAAACAATAACTGTTGTCATCACCGAGGTAAAGACCGGCGCCAGAACCTCTTTGGTGCCATCAAGAGCGGCCTGGAGAGCCGATTTGCCCCTTTCATAATGAGAGAATATATTCTCACCGACAAC
The DNA here is from genome assembly GCA_964413795.1 of uncultured Ignavibacteriales bacterium. Lineage (GTDB taxonomy): Bacteria > Zixibacteria > MSB-5A5 > GN15 > FEB-12 > DAOWMZ01. Next base: position 6,217 of record CAYPUP010000057.1, on the reverse strand, counting down.
AATGGCATCATCGACCAGAATACCGACTACAATAATCATAGCCGCCAAAGATAAAACATTGATGGTGATTCCGGCAAAGTTGGCAATAATGAACATCCCGGCAAACGAAAAGGGAATACCAATACCAACCCAGAATGACATCCTCAGATTTAAAAAGAAACTCAGACAGAGAATAACGAAAATCAAACCAATTATGCCGTTTCTGACCAGCAGTTCGAGGCGCTGAGTAAGAGGTACGGTCATATCGCGAGTGGCAACAGCGTGAACATTCTCATGCGTTTCGTTAAACTCGCCCATCATTTGTTTGGCTTTGCTGGCAATTGTTAAAATATCTTCATCTTCCGTCTGAGTGATTCTCAGAGACAAAGCAAACTGGCCGTTATAATATGTTTTGTTGGGAGTGTCTTCCCACTGTTCTTTAACTTTAGCGACATCACGAAGCAGCACCACGGTTCCATCGGGGTTTCCTCTTACCGGAATATTCAGCAGATCATCGGCCCGATAATTACGTCCCCAGGCACGAATCAGAATCTCTTCATCTTCGGTTTCGATTTTTCCGCCGGAAATGTTTACATTTTCGGCTGCTACGGCGCTGCGAATATCATTAAAGGTGAGTTTGTAGCGGCGCATATCTGATTCTGAGACTTCGATGGAGAATTCAAGAGAAGGCAATCCGCCAATTTCCACCTGCGATATCACACCGGTAGCGAGGAGTTCATCGCGGAAGCTTTCGGTAATATACTTTAGATTATATAAATCGGTCTCGCCATAGATGGCAATAACCAGCGCAAGGGAACTGAATTTCTCCTGGTAAATTATCGGTTTTTCGGCATCAGCCGGAAAAGAACTGATTCTGTCGACCGCATTTTTAACATCGGTCAGAACTTTGTCGATATCTGAGTTAAGGGTGGATTCCACTGTTATCCGGGCAGAATTTTCCCTTGATACAGAAGTTATTCGTTCGATGCCGTTCAAGCCATCCAGATTTTCCTCTATCTTAAGAACTACCCCTTCTTCGATTTCTTCCGGCGAGGCTCCGGGGAAGGATACCTCTATTAAGATATTGCGCGGCTCTCTTTCGGGGAAAAATGAAAATCTTATCTGAGTTAACGATATCAAACCGAAAACTATGACGCTGAACATTAAAACGGTCACCCATATGGGGAAGCGAATGAAGTAGGCTATGACTTTCTGCATCAATTCCCCCTGTTTTCTGTTTGATTTATTTTTGATGAAGCGGGCATACCCGGCGTCACGCCCTGCATAATCTCAACAACCACCGTATCCCCGTTTTTGAGTCCACTACTGATAATTGTCCTATCTGTTTCACGGCGAGCGATGGATATATCACGACGTTCAAGCTTACCATTGACAATCAAATAAACATATGAATCTTCATATACTGCCTTGGGAGGGATGGAAAAAGAATTCTCAATTTTTTTACCGGGGATATCGGCATTTAAAAATACGCCATTAAACAAAGATGAGGTTTGTGAGTTATCCAGAGTTATGACTACTTCTATAGTCTGGGTTAGATCATCGATATCACTTCCTATCCGAGATATATGTCCTGTCCACTCTCCTGGTATTTCCGAAGAAATAAACGTTACCGGCTGTTTTTTATCGATCCATCCGATATTTCTCGATTCAACCGGTACAGAGACTTCCAGTATTTCAAGATTTATTATATTACCCAGAGGAGATCCGGTTCTGGCGGTAGAACCTGTGTTCAGAGCGATAGATACGATAGAGCCATTAAAGGGAGCGTAGAAAAAATGTTTTTCAAGTTGGATTTCCAGATCCCGAACCTGAAAGAACAGTTTATAAATATTAAAACGAGAGAGGTATAATTTGATTTTTTCATTTGCCGCCTCCGGAAGCGAAGCAATTTTTTTATCAAACCCGCAGGAGTTAAAGTAATTTTGCCAAATCGGATATTGATCGGGGAAGTCGATTTTAATTTCCGGCAAAACGCTGGCCAGAGCAGTCAGAAGATCACTTTTGGCGCTGTTGATATCCATTTTGACCTGCCGGTCATCAATTTTAATTATAAGATCCCCTTTGGAAAACCTTTGCGAGGCTTTAAACGGAATATCCCCTTTTTCGAGAGTTCCGGTAACTTCGGCATACAGCTCAATCGGCTGTGAAGAAACAACTCGACCGTATGCGGTAACCTTCGAGGTAATCGATTGTAATGAAACAATTTCTGTTTCAACGACTTTTGTTTTTACTTCCGGTGTTTTTTTTGGCGGGTCAGTCTTTAAGCTTATCAACCCCATCATCACCAAAAGACCTGCCACCACAATTATTATTGGAAAAGCAATTTTTGTCGATTTCTTCATCGTGCGCCTTTTGTTTTCATTATTTTCAGATCATTACAAATACTAAAAACAGTTATTGATTAAATAGGTTCTGCCTTTTATTTAACTTTATTATAGTTACAATTAAAACTGTTACATATGTAACATTATGTTACCAGGTGCGACAGGTTTTTTCTGACTTGTTTCAGAACATCCTTGCATATTTGGACATCCTTAGCCGAAATGCCCGCAATTGCCTCTTGTTCAGTTAATTTGGCTACTTCTATGAACTTGGGAAAAAGTACCTTAGCTTCGTTAGTAAGGTAGATCAAATTTTGACGGCGATCCTGCTTGTCGGGAACTCTCAAAACCAGATTTTTTTTCTCTAAATGATCTATAAGTCTTGTGATAGCCGTCTTATCCCGAAACGTAAAGAGGGTAATTTGATGTTGATTTATCCCCTCGTTTTCAAAAATTGTCCGGAGTAAAATAATATGCTCTAACCTGAGATCAAAATTTGCTTCTGCCAGATTTTTATCCACCAAAACCTTCATGGCCTGACTGGCTAAGCCTATTATCCGTCCCAGAATATTCTCTATTGGATCATTCAATGTTTTTGCCAATTGCATCTCGTATTATTTATAACAGTTTCATTTGCAACTATAATAGGAAATATATAACCTTGTTTCAGGCGAGAAGCAAATTATATTTTTAAAATTCCGGGGAATTTATTCAAGTTATTAGTAATTATGGGGTTGAGGCTGACTCAAATTTGCAAAAAGCTTGCTCTGAAATAATATGTACAATATATTCCATGATGAAATTGATGGTTAAGGTGACACCGATGGAAGGAGTTTATCATGTCAAGGATTGCTATTTTATATTGTAAGAGAATTAAAGACTATTCCTGTATTGCCTGTGCCAAGTGTTACAAAGCTATGGCAAAAAAAGAGGGCGGCTTTGCTGATTTGGATGAAATAGAATTGGTAGCCATGACCGATTGCGGCGATTGCCCCGGGTTGACGGTTCCCAAAGTAAAGCTTCTCAATGAAGTAACCCGTAGCCTGGAACGCCCGATTGAGACGCTATATTTGGGGACTTGTATGAAATTGGCGATGGAAACTGCCGATTGCCCGATTGATTTTGAAACTCTCAAAGTAACTCTTGAGAATAAATTCGGAATAAACGTTGTTTTGGGGACGCACAATTATTGATTTAATTTGAATTTATCTTTATTAGAACAGGCTTGTTTTAAAGTCCTGTAATATTTATTTTATGCGATATGATTAATCGCTTAAAAGGATGTATTATGCGAAGAATTTCTTTTTTGTTTATTATAGTAAGTGTTTTTCTGTTTTCAATATCAAATTCAACCTATGCTGATCAAAGGCCATATCCACCGGATGTTTCCGATGCCCTCGATTCGGCCGGGACTAATCGGGGAGAGCTGGAAAAAGTAATCACCCGTTATCAATCAGATCCCGATACGCTGAAATTACTGGCAGCCTATTTCCTGATTGGCAATATGGATGGTCATAGTTTTGTTACTTACAAATTAGTGGATACAAGCGGCAATCTGATTAACTTTAATGTTCTCGATTATCAAAGTTATCCTGAACTGGAAGACTCATTCAAAGTCCTCGAGAAAGAGCATGGTGTACTTGATTTTGAGCGGGATGAAAATATATCAGATCTTAAGACTATAACAGCAAATTTTTTAATCAACCAGATTGATTATGCTTTTAGAGCCTGGTACGAAAAACCCTGGGCAAAGAAGCTGAGTTTCGATAATTTTTGTGAATATGTTTTACCTTACCGTGGCAGCAACGAGCCGCTCGAAGAATGGCGTCAGGCTCTATGGGATAAGTATCAGGGAATTGAAACAGAACTATCCGATCCCAACGATCCTATAAGTGCCGCGGTTGTTATAAACGATGATATCTTAACTTGGTTTACCTTTGATCCCCGCTATTATTATCATCCAACCGATCAAAGTCTGTCCGAGATGCAGTCTTCAGGATTGGGGCGCTGCGAAGATATGACCAATGTGACAATCTATGCCATGCGGGCCAATGGTCTTGCGGTCACCAGCGACTATACCCCTTATTGGGCCAATACTGGGAACAACCATGCCTGGAACTCGATAATGAATGCCGAGGGAGAGGTCACACCTTTTATGGGGGCAGAAAGCAATCCCGGGAAATATCAGTTGGCTAACAAGCTTGCCAAAGCCTATCGCAAGACTTACGCACAGCAAAAAAACAATCTTATCTTTCAGGAACGAAGACAGGAAAAAGTCCCAAGATGGCTGGCCGGGAAAAATTATAAAGATGTCACCTCCGATTATGTCGATGTCAGCAATGTTGATATCAAATTCGAGCGTAAAATTCCAGACTCGGTCGATATTGCCTATCTCTGTGTTTTTAACAGCGGCGAGTGGAGCGCGATTCACTGGGGAAGAGTCGAAAATAATACGGCTGAGTTTTCCGATATGGGGACTGGGATTGCTTATCTTCCGGCTCTCTATATTAATGAAGAGATCACTCCTTATGGTCCGCCGTTTATTCTTAAAAGGAATCATTCAATTGAGTATCTGCAGATAAACGAGGATTTGAGCATTGAAGTTGAACTGAAATCCACTACTGAAAAAAAACTGGTAGCCTCTACCGACGGGATCACAAAGACTTTTTTGAATCCCGGTAAAACTTATGAATTTTATTACTGGGATAATGGCTGGCAGTTGTCCCGTGAAGCTGTTGCAACGGAAGACCCCCTTAAGTTTGATAATATCCCCTCTGGATGCCTGTACTGGCTGGTCGAAAAAGACTCCGACAAAGAAGAGCGGATTTTTACGATTGAAGACGGCGTACAAATTTGGTGGTGATTTGGTAGGGGCACGGCATGCAGTGCCCCTACTGGTATCATGGAGTGGAAGATATCCAAATAGAAATAGATGAATTAGAAATATGAGTATAAATAACAATAGATCCCTCAGCAAGCTGAGGGGCACTCGTGTACCATTTAGATTTGGAGCTATATGTGTTAAGACTAATAATTGCATTAGGGACCATCGTAGTCGCTGTGTGGATATTCAAGAAGGGTTATAGAATTGGATGTGAAAGGAGATTTGTTGGTTCTGAGTATCCCGAACAGATGGGAGGTATCATTGCAGGTTCATTCCTTGCATCTCTTTGGTTGTTGTTTGTCGTCGTGGTAGTAGAAGTTCTTTTCAATATTGGATTATATCCAGATTGAATGGCTTAAATTGTAAACTGGATACAACACAGCTTGCTGTATGATCTAAGTTATTGTAATTATTCTCAAATTCTATTATAATTATTTATGTCGAATTTTAAACCCTACGATAATCTAAATACTGCTCGCTATGTTACTTCCTGTTGTTATCATCTGTGTCTATCAAAATGGATGGGATTGAGATATGAATATAAATGAAGCTACACACAGCAAGCTGTGTGGTACCCCTGTTCATAATCTAACCACAATCCCCCTTCCGGGAACAAATACCATCATAATTTTGTCTTATATCGTACAACCCCTAATAGGGAAGGTTTGTATGGATAATAAAATATTAAAATGGATATTGACATCTTTGGCAGTCTTGCTGCTTCTGATAGTCGTTTTGAATTCTTATAGTTCAAAAGCAGAAGATTCAAAAACAGAGGAAACCAACGTGAAGTACAATAAATTAACTCCCGAAGAGAAACGCGTAATAATTGACAAAGGAACCGAGGCTCCATTTTCCGGCGAATTCTATAATTTCAAAGAAGCCGGGACTTATACCTGCGCCCAGTGCAATGCCTCCCTCTTTAAATCCGAAGATAAATTTGATGCTCATTGCGGCTGGCCGAGTTTCGATGATGAGATCCCCGGTGCTGTTAAACGAGTTGTTGATGCCG
>CAYPUP010000056.1:7876-9451 GCA_964413795.1 uncultured Ignavibacteriales bacterium | reverse complement strand
CAATTTTCCCCCTGAGATCCAGATAGCGAATTATTTCCTGAAGGTCATTGGCTTCGTATTGGCCGTCGCCTCTGTATATTCCTGTGGATCTGCCCGAGGCCCGCTGGTCATATACTATGACTTCATAACCGTTATCAGTAAATTGACGGGATAGAGTAACAAGTGAATCTCTTGTTGAGCCATCATCATGCAGCAAAGCGACTGTCCCTTTTAACGATAAGGACGAATCAACCTGCGGAACAAGATATAGACAGGCTAAGGTCGTAAGGCCGTCAGATTCAACCCAGAAAGTATCACATATCGGCAAGCCGGTGGTATTGTCACCAAAATTAAAACCGGCTTCAACAAAAGCCGCCGGATCATTCATTAATATGGAATCCTGATCATAGTTATCAATATCAGGGCGCCCCATGGTAGCTTTGGTTTTGTTCAGCGGATAAAAAGCGTAGAATGTTAATAAAAGTCCCACAATTAATAAAAAGATTACAGTGTTGATAATTTCTCTTACGGTTCTGGATATTTTTGCCACTATATTTACTCGCTGATTATATTTTTTCTTAAGATGCTATAATAAAGAGGTTCTTCTTTAAGTCAATATTTAATTATAACGACAAAATTATGTGGGCGTCTGCCAGGCACAATAATGAGGCTGACGAAATTTCCTACACACTTATAATGTTGGGTTATATATTAATAGTCAAATGATACTATTCAGGATACCCGTCTTATGGGAGTGTTGAAAAACGTCATTAAACAGGAAATAACGACGGAGACAAGCCCCGTCGCTACGCGGTAACTTTGTAAGCTCGCGTAGAGGGCGGCCTTGTGTCGCCCGATTAAAAGATTGAGCTGTGCATTTATAAAATACAGAACTTTTTCAACACGCCCCTTATGCAATTACATGCAGAAATACTGACTATAATATTGCATAACATTATTGTTCAAGAATTGCACAGTATGTTATTTCGTTATTAGTCAATAACTTAATATATATTAAACTATGGAATCCGATCGATTTATTCCTTATGTTCCAATCTATTAGTCGGCATAAAGGTTGCTCAAAGGTTCAATGGAATAGACAGAAATGAGGAAGAATCTGATAGATTGGGTACAATAATATTAAAATGTACAATGACCGATTAATGTGGAATTTATAGTCCATTAAATTTATAGAATAATTATGAATTATAGGAGGTAAAGCTGCGGACAGGCAATCGATTAGTAAATCCCTGTAGTTGTTAGTTTTTTTTGGTTTTTCCTATTGACAATTTTCAGGTCTTACAGTATATTGGCCTCGGATGATAGGTACGACCATACTTAAAAGAAAACACAATTGACTTTATTTAAAGTCGCCTTCCGATTGAGAACTGTCAAATACTACAATCTTTGAATGACATAATAATGTCATTCAAAGGAGTTACAACAGGATACTAATTGAACACCGCTGTTATCGAACAGACACAATTTATGGATTGGAAAAGAGCAAGTTTCGAATTTACATTTTTGGAAATTCGAGAAAGAACTCTCGTAATTCATTATTGAGGAATGCCTTATTGAACAATGGCTAATGGTAAC
>CAYPUP010000056.1:0-7866 GCA_964413795.1 uncultured Ignavibacteriales bacterium | reverse complement strand
ACATTGTCCGACAGTCTTAAACCTGATTGTAAAGGAGGAAGGTTATGGCCTTCAATGGTTCGTTCTTGAGACGTTCTCTCAGTTTAACTCTCTTATTAACATTGTTCTGTGGTGTTTTCCTAATTCCACATGCTGAGGCTCAGCCCCTTTTATTCGTAAAAGTTGGCGATACAACTGCCGCATCGGGCGAAGTAAATTCTGTCATTTCAGTCTTTTTGGACAATTATCAGGATACTGTCGCCGGATTTAATATCTGGTTGAAACTCGGTAATCCGGATATTATGTCATTTCAGACCAATGACAGTACGGTAATTGATACTACATATTGGAAGTGTATTGAATACGATGGCCTGGAATGTGTTAACTACATTCCATCAAATCCTCTTGATAATGATTCGATCAGCATTGATACCAATGATGTCAAAATAGGCAGTTGGGACACAACCGGGACTCTTATCTCGGGATGGGCCAGTGTTGATGCCCGTTCGATTTCAGGTTTAGGAACGGATCTGAATATTTATGGCATAGCTTATTCTCAGCAGCAACCAGACATACCGGGAATTCTTCCGGGCAATCACGGCCAGATTCCTCTGGTGAAATTGATGGCGGATGTAAATGTCATTGAAGATACGGCCCAGGCGCGTGATGTTTCCATATTAATTGAATATCATTTTATCGATCATTTTAGTTTTTCCCGTCCCAATGGTTCTTTAATCGGGTTGGCTTATGACACTATTCTTGACACAAATTTTTACCTTTGTACTCAGTGGATTGGGGATGAATGCCATAGCTGGCAAAAAGTCTCGCAACCTCCGGCGGACTCCATGGAGGAGGTTATGAAATATCTGCCGTATGTTGACACAACCAGAGTTTTTGTGGATCATGGCTCGCTGACTGTTTTGGGCGGAACATTCTGTGGCGATGTTAATGGAGATGGTGAAGGGATGAATGTTGCTGATATCGTTTATGGTGTGAATTATTTGTTCCGGGGCGGACCGCCGCCTCCGTATATCTGGACAGCGGATGTCAACTGCGAAGATCCTGATATAAATGTCGCGGATCTGGTATATATGGTTAATTTTCTGTTCAAGGGTGGCCCAGCCCCCTGTACCGCGCCATCATGTAATTAGGTGTATGATTAAAATCGCTTTTGAGGATAAAAAAGTACTAATCAAAAACTTGTGATTAAAAATCACAAAAAGTTAACATAACGGTAATAGAAAGTAAATAAACTTAGATTATAATAAAAAATGGCACCATGTTTATGAGGCGTGATGCTATACTTTAACTCGAAAATAGATGGAAAGGAGAACGTTCAAAAGAGGTATTATGGCACGCGCTCAAGTGAAAGAACGTTTATCTAAGCCTTTTAATTCCGATGGACTGCTTAAAGGAGTAAGGTGGCTCTCACTCCACAGACAACCTTTCGGATATTATTTGGAAGGCTGTAAGACGAACGCTCAACAATTATTGTTAACTGTTAACGAAGTAATTAGGAGTAAACAATGAAACGAAATGTTTTGTTTATACTCACCGTGTTAATGGTGTTTTCATTTGGGCTGGTTAATGCGCAGGATGTCACTGTATCCACTAATAGCGCTGTTTGGGGTACAAAAGTGTCGCCAGGTACTCCTGTAACCTGGACTATTTCACTTGCTACTGCCCCATATGGTGGCCTTTTAGGCTCCACCAACGGTTTACGTGTTTTCCTGTCAAGCACGAATGACGCCACTGGTTTATTACCGGGTGGCACATTTACTACTATGACTTATGCTACCGTAGGTGACTTTTCTAACTATGCAACCTATACTGAGCAGACTTTTGGCATTGACGGAGTAGGTGCTGATACCATCGGTTTTGGTGGTTTAACATTTGATCTTCCTGTCACTATTAATGGCCCAGCCTGGACCATTACTACTGAAGTTGATAGCCTTCCTGCAACCTATCTCTGTCTTGATTCAACCTTCTTCCCTCCGGGTGGAGCATGGTTGTGGTCAGGCAATGATGGTTCTACACTTAACCCATCATGGGATGGCCCTTACTGTTACCTGATTGAAGCTCAGCCTAATATTCCGGCTACAATCGATTGCCCAACAGAACCTTTGGTCTTTGGTGACCATTGTGCAACTGCTACTCATCAGTTCACTGGCACGGATCCCGATTCGGTTCAGTGTCCTCCCGGTGACGGCGCTGTTACCTTCGCAATGGTAAGTGATGGCGGTTCAGGCTCAAGTATCACTGCTGGTGGTATGTGGAGTATGCCGGCTAACATGGCTGCACATCTCAATGGTCCGTACACGATTACCGTTACCAGCGCTGATCGCTGTGGTAGCGGTACCGAATGTACCTTTGATGTCAGTTTTGGCAATAACGATCCGACCATCAATTGTGGTGGTGATGAAACTGTTGGTAAAGGCAATCCGATTAACCCTCATCAGGTTACAGCCTCTGATCTTGATGCATGTGATGCATTGACATATTCTGTATCTGATGATGGTTTAGGTACTGCAACTATTTCACCAACTGGTGTAGTGAACTATGTCTCCGATATTAACGAAGGCGACGTAGACGTTACTATCACTGTTACTGTTACTGACGGTGCTGCTGAAGCTACTTGTCAATTTGTAGTCCATGTTCTGGCTACCGAACCTTGGGAAATTCAGATTCAGAAAACCCATGGTACCTTCCAGGGCGGACACGAACTGGTTGATGTCACAGTCAACCTTGGCTCCGAAGATATGTGGGGCTTTGATATTCTGATCGCTTATGACGCTTCAGCTCTTTCCTTCCAGACCGCTGTTCCGGGAACTATCTATGATCTCTGCGGTTGGGAATATTTCACCTATCGTTATGGTGCTAATGGTAACTGTGGTAATGCCTGTCCGAGCGGTCTTCTCCGCGTAGTCGGTCTGGCTGAAACCAACAATGGCCCGAACCACCCGACCTGCTATAATGCAGCTCAGCCGTTCACCTTGTTCACCCTTGACTTCCTCGTAACCGATGACCGTACATTCGAATGTATGTATGTACCTATTCGTTTCTACTGGACCGATTGTGGTGACAACGCCATTTCTTACCATGAAAAATCTGATGTAGATCATCCGTACTCACAGGTATTGGGCATTTCCCGCTTTGTTTATGATTTCGAAGGTGTTGAAATCACCGGCGAAAACACATTCCCGACCTACTTTGGTGCCCCTGCTATCTGTATGGAAGGCGACAAAGAACTTCCAGTCCGTTTTGTTGATTTCATCAACGGCGGTGTGGACATTGTTTGTGCTGACTCAATCGACGGTCGTGGAGATCTTAACTTAAACGGGATTGAAAACGAAATCGCCGACGCAGTTCTGTACACCAACTACTTTGTCTATGGTCTTGTTGTTTTTGGAACAGGTAATCCGTTCCAGGCTGCGGTTGCAGCTTCTGACGTTAATGCCGACGGTCTGACTCTATCAGTCGCCGATCTGGTTTACCAGATTCGTATTATCGTTGGTGATGCTCTTCCGTATCCGAAACTGAATCCGGTCTTTGCTGATGTCAAAATCGGCAGCACCATTTCAGTGGATCAGCCGATGGGCGCTGCCTTTGTCGTAATCGAAGGCAATGCCGCTCCTGAACTTCTGGCTAACAACATGGAACTCCAGTACAGCTATGACGCGAACAACAATGTTACCCGCGCCTTAGTCTTCTCCATGGATAAAGGTCAGACTTTCACTGGCGAATTCTTAAGCGCCAATGGAACTGTTCAGAGTCTTGAAATGGCTACCTATGAAGGTGCCCGTGTTGAAATCGATATGGTTCCGAGCAACTTCGCGCTGCATCAGAACTATCCGAACCCGTTCAACCCAACTACCACTGTTAGCTTTGACATTGCTACAGCTGTCAATTACTCTTTGACCGTATATAACATTACCGGTCAGGAAATTGCCAAGTATAGCGACTTTGCCGAAGCCAGCGTGGTTGAAGTTGAAGTTGATGGCAGCAATTGGGCTTCCGGTATTTACTTCTATAAATTAAATGCTGGTGATTTCTCCGAAACCCTGAAAATGGTCTTGGTGAAATAAGCTTTTTTGCTTATATATTTTCCCGGAAAGGTTAATTCCTTTCCGGGGAATTTTAAGGAGAGAATATTTAAAGACTGCTATCGAGAATAAGTTGATGTAAATAACAGGTTAGTAAGTCGATGACTTTATTATTTAGAAATTTCAGAGGGATGATTCTCACAAGAGAAGTCATCTTTTTTTATAAGATAGTTTTTTGGGTTAGAGGAATATTCGAGTATGCATTCGATTGCCGGGAGCCCCTCAGCTTGCTGATGGATCTATCAACCGAAAGAACACACAGCAAGCTGTGTGGTACCCGTACCCGTGTTTTTTGGGTTAGAGGAATATTCGAATATGCATTCGATTGCGATGTTGCAGGGGAATTCCTACTAAAATTATGTACTTATTTTCGTTCTCATCAAATTTCTTATTTAAGACTTGCAAGGGGGTTGAATATCTGAATTGCTAAGGGATGGCAAAGAGCCCTTGAGGACTTGTAAGTCGTCATAAGACAAGCGCTTAATAGGATGTTTTAAAAAGCATCAAAGTTTCTTCATTTGATGCCATATCTGTCAGGGATTGACAAAAATTGACTAAGACTTGAACTCGGTCTTGGTCTGGTTCTTGCTCAGATAGGGATTGATGTTATGTCTGTTTTGGAGAAATATAAATTAAGATGTTAGAGTAGTTTGAGGTATTATTGTGTACGAAAACCAAAAAAACGCTGTTAGAACAGAATCCGGTTTAAAGGATGTGTCATTTTTTACACGCGTGGGAAATTTCATCGTTAAGTCGGCTTCTGTTTTGGCGAAAGTAATAGTTTTCTTAAAAGGAATATAAAAGTGAAGATAAATAATAATTGTAAAAAAGTATCCGTAATTTTCGGAGGAAATAATAAATGAAATTCCTGAAATTGTTTGTTTTGGCCGTTTTATTAATGGTTGGCATGGCTGCTATAGCCGAAGCTGGTCTTCCATGTAGTGATATCAATGAATCTTTAATAGATACTCTTACTGTTGTAAATACATACGGTAAGCCTGGAGCGGAAGTTCTCATGCCGCTACATCTGAGCAACAGGCGTAAGGTTGCTGGTTTCCAAATGTTTGTCGATTTTGATACAACATTATTCCATCCCATTGTAACAGGAGTTGATACTCTTTGGAATTCAACTCATACGGAAGTTCTTGGTATCAACCGCTTCTATGACTGGCAGGCTGGCGGAAGATTAAATGCTGCCCTGGTCTTTCCTCAGATTGTAGGAGAGACAGACTACCCTTCTGCTGTAGCTTCACATATTCGTTTGAAATTACTTGCTTATCCATCTGATTTTTTAAACCTCAGGTCAGGTGCAGATACCGGACGGGGGGATATTATATATGTAAAAGTACAAATTGATCCCGCTGCCGTACATAATGCATATACTGATGTAAATTTTTATACTGAAGATATAGTTGATCCGGAGACATTTCCGCCTGAAGTCATTGGCTGTCAGCATAATAATTACTCTGATACTTTAGGTATTTCAACCAGACCAAGGATTTTCCCCGGGCGCATAATTGTTGATACATCAGAAGTTTTATTACCTGTTGTTAATTCATTTACAGCTAATCCCTCTACAATTACAAGCGGAAGCAGTTCTACTTTGTCCTGGAATGTCTCCAATGCCAATTCTGTAGAAATTAATAATGGGGTTGTTACAAATGGAAACCTTACCGGAACCGCCATAGTCTCACCAACAGCCACAACAACCTATGTCTTAACTGCTTACGGGCAGACCCAGAATATTACGGCCGGTGTAACTGTTACGGTTTCAATTCCGGGTTCCAATCATGTTCCGGTGATTGCTTCAATTTCACCGAGCAGTTATACCATAACAGAAGGGGAAAATGTTGCCTTTAGCGTCTCTGCCACTGATTCTGATAATGACCCTATCACCTTAAAAGCTTTAAGTTTGCCTGCTAATGCCTCTTTTGGTACCGGGGGTGAAGTAACCGGAGTGGGGTCAGCTTCAGGTAATTTTAGTTTTACGCCAAACAGGGGACAGGCCGGTGTTTATAATATTCAATTCCAGGCAACTGATAACCAGGGGGGAGTTTCGAGCACTGCAAATGTCAGCATTACTGTTGAGGAAATTGAATTTGATGTGGTATATTCTACTTCCTCAGCCACTGGTAGCCCGGTTGGGGGAATACCCGGCAAAAATAGTATACTATTTCCGATAGATTTTGTGACCGCTTTGACTGTTTATGGTGTCCAGTTTGATCTTCATTATGATCCTGATTTTATTGAAATTGATTCATTTATAACCACCCCGAGAACCGAAAATTTTGTGATTTATGACAATATTGGCGGTACTAAGGGTGAGGTTCGGGTATTAACTTTCGGGATGGATAATGATACCATTACAATTGATGAAACTGAAAATACCGCAATACTTTACGCGGCTATAACCATTGATTCAACCGCCCCTCCCGGTGATTATGAAATTGATATTACCGATGGCTGGGAATCAGTAAATCCAGATCCGAATTTCCCCTCATTAATGCTTGTAACCGAACCGGGTATTGTCCAGGTAGACAGAATGGGCGATGTCAACCTTGATCAAAGAGTCGATGTTGCCGATGTAGTCAATATTGTTGGATATATTTTAGGTAATTTCAGCTTTAGTGAACGACAGTTTGATGTGGCTGATGTGGTTACTAATGGCGCCATTAATGTTTTTGATCTGGTGGGAATTATCAACTATATTTTTGGAATCCCGATCTCACCTGCTGCACCAACCTATGTTGAAGGTGGCTTTGCTACGGTGATTCTTGATTATGATCCTAAAAATGGTAATGAGAATGAAATAGTTGTAAGATCGGAACTTCCGGAAATGATAGCCGGGGTAGAAATGGAAATCAATTATGACCCAGCTACTATCCTTTTGGGAGTACCGGAATTGACCGAAGATGCCGATGGATTAACTATGAAAAGCAAGGATGACGGACAAGGCAAGGTTAAGATACTCATGCACTTCACCAATCCGTTCGACGAGGCGGATTTGATTCAGAAAGGTACGGCTGAGCTGGTTAAAATCCCGGTTCGGGCCAGAGCTGATGTTGCCGAGGGTGTTGAACAGGTCAGACTTGATGAAATTATGCTTTCGACAAATACTGGGTCGGCAGTCAGGATAGGAAATCAGGGTTTGCCGGAAACGTTCGAATTGCATCAGAATTACCCCAACCCATTCAATCCGACTACTACGATAAAATTTGCCATAGGCCAGGGTCAGCTTGGCAGCCTGCAGCATGTCTCTCTGGATGTTTTTAACATTCTTGGCCAGAGAGTTACAACGCTGGTTGATCAGGAGATGCCCTCAGGCCAGTACGAGGTTGTCTGGGATGCTACCAACAATCAGGGGAAACAGGTAGCTTCGGGAGTTTATCTGTATAGACTCCAGATTGATGATAGAAAAGATACTAAGAAGATGTTGTTTATAAAATAGCGTTTTGAAGGTGTTACTCCTGATCGGAATATCCAGGTGAAGGAAATTCCGATCAGGATAGATTTTAAATATTAAGGAATATTTCCGGCATTTAAGCCAAATTTTTTTGGTTTAGGCCGGAGATAATCAATTATGTTTTTTCTGTTTATACATAGCGGCCGCATCATGGCAACCGGAGGATATAGGTAATGGATTTCATTAAAAAGATACCAATAGCAATTTTAATTTTACTCTTAATATCGACTACGGTATGGGCGCAGCAAGCACCTGTACTAGACCCTATTGGGGCCAAGTCAGTTGATGAAGGTGCCAACTTAAATATATTATTAACAGCCT
>CAYPUP010000055.1:0-9500 GCA_964413795.1 uncultured Ignavibacteriales bacterium | reverse complement strand
TAAAAGAATCAGCCGTAATATTTAAAGCGGGATAATAGGTTCCATTAAAAAAGCCTGATCAAGAAATTGATCAGGCTTATGTTTCAAAAAATATAAAATCAATGAGCCGAAAGCATTATATAATTTGACTGTCTTGAACCATAAGGTGCACCGCTTGGATCACCGGTAGTCAGGAAGTTAATCGATGATTTCAACAAAGCAACAGCATAAGCGGTATTATGTACTCCTTCAGAGCGGTCCTCTTCAACGAAAGCGAAATTATATACTGCTCCAGCAGAATCAGCAGAATTAACAACTACTTCCAGAGGGACATGATCCGCATCGACAAGTCCGGCTTCATAGAGGAGATCTCCAAGTTCAGCAACAAGATCTTCAACCTCTGTTTGAACCCCTTCTGCTACTCCATCCTCATCAAAATCAAAGTTAGTTGCTCTATCGAGTTCTTCAATAGGATTAGCCAGATGGCAACCTGCCACGTTACACCCATATATGTTTTCGTATCCTTCTTCTTCGTTAACCATATTCCAACTATGGCCACCAATGCTTTCATGAAGGGCAGCGCTCATGTGGCAGGAAGGACAGCCGTTGACTACACCAGTTTCGTGCCATGAACCGGTATAATCATATCCATCATATTCATAAGCGTTTTCACCACTCAACATATCAGCTTGATTGCTATGATGAGGTCCATAGTGAGAGTCTAACTCAACCCCGACAAAGACCTCATCGCTTACATCGCTACGGCTATGATGACACGTAGCGCAAAGATTAGAATTTCCACGATCATATGAGAAGCCATTTTCTAAAACATATGGATCGGTTACTCTTAATCTTAAATCACCATTAGTATGAGGTTGGTGACAAGTAAAGCAATTAAATGATGTAAAATGATCGCCATCAACTGGTACTCCGGTCACATAAGCTATAAATCCTTCACTAGTATGACATCTCTCACAACTTGCATATCTAGAGGAATATAGACGGTTACGATTAGTATTGTCGCCTGAGGCATGGATTGAATTTGCAAATTGAGCAGCAACACCATCTAAGGGAGTGCCGCTGTCCCCATGACATCCAAAACAACTCACCGAGCTGATATCAACAATTGCATCTACATCGCCGGTAATTTTACGTTCACACCCTGTGAAGAGTAAAACGGCGGTAAACAGAATCGAAAAAACTAAGAAGCTCTTCATAACACTTCTCCTATCAGGAGTATCAATTAAATTAAAATTTTGCATTGTAATATTTATCATTTCATTCTTTCAATCTTATTAAAGTTCCCATAACAGGCTTATTTGAAATACATTGGCCGTGTAGTATTCTTTGTAGGGACGAGCAGTGTCATTATAGTCATCATAATTATGAACCGAATAAACGGCTTCCAACAAGGCTCTTTTAAGTATTCGTGCCTTACCCGTAAAACGCAAAGTGGAGATTTCTATATCAAGGTCTTCTTTGGCTTTGTAGTAGCTCCCGCCGATTCCACCCTGGAGTTTTTTATATTCACGGGTTAACAGATCGCCAGAAAGAGTATATTCTTTAAAGTCAAACATCCCCACGGTGTTCTCATATTGCCCGGAACCATAAGAAAGTGAGGCGTAAAAATCGCCGTAATTTACATTTGAAAGGGAAAAATCAGTAGTCAGCCGGACGTAATCAGCACTGGTGTTGAGCTGCTCATTCTCTTTTTCGCGATTGTCAAACTTAACTCTTACAAAACCATTTTCAAGGTCATATTTTGCTGAAAACCAATGATGAGAATATGCCCGGTCTCCGGTTAAAGAACGGCCCGAATCAACTTCGTTATTGATATATCCAAAACCGGCTCTGAGCGTCAGATCGTTTAATGCATTCCACCAGCCGGAAATTGAATATTCATTACCGGAACGTGCTCTTATTAAATCATCATTTATCAAATGAGCATAGCCCAGCATAATTCCACCATGCCCCAGCCATGATCTGCCGGCATGAATAACCTGTTTAATATTATCTGTTGAAGTCAAATCACCGGTTCTTCTGGCACGGTCAAAGATAATATTATAACGGACTTCGTATCCCTTAAGATGAGTATATCGGGCAACACCCCAGACAGTATTGGCTCTGAGCGTATCACTATTATTCCCAAGCTCATTTTTATAAAATTGATAACCGCCGCCAACGAGAATATTATTATAACGCGGAACTGGAGTATAAACCGTAAATCGGAGGCGCTGGGTAGACCGATCATTTTCGGGAACGACATCATTATTGAAATCAGACACATTATAATCAAACTGGCCATAGCTCTGTTTGTGTTTAAATTCCAACCCTATATTATAGTAGGTATTGACATAATCAATTCTATCACCCGGCAATTCAGAAGTATAATCAAGAATCTGAAGTAGTTGGCCCTGTTTATCACTAACACCATAACCGCCAAAAATCTTAACCTGCTTAACCGGTTTATACCAGGCTGATCCGGAGGTTGTCTGTCTTCGGGTAAACTCACCTCCATCGAAATTATAATTTCTACGATAACTGTTATGCTGGAAATTAACTCCGCCATGACCCTGCTTAAGAAGCCCAAAGGTTATGTTGCGATTATCCAGAGTAGGATTTATTAAATTGGCGTTTAATCTCAAGCCGTTATCCCAGCGATACTGGAACTTTTCCAATGACAAGGCAAAGCCGTCATACAAGTTATAAGAAGGCTGATGGACGGAGTTGTTGCCTTCAAGGTCGGTTAAAATAACTCCTGCCCGCAGATTGCCTTTATAATCTTCTCCATATGAAGTAACTGAGGAAAAAATTACCAAAGCCAGTATGAGCAAGAGTGACATATAGTTATTTTTTGACATGACGCTCTCCTCAGTTCTTTGAATTATGGCAGAAACAGTCTTCAGGTGTTCCACCAATTTTCATGCCTAATTGCGGATCAAGGAACATACGATTGGTGTATGATCCGTGCATATCACTATGACATTCAATACAGTCATAATAGGTTGCTATCCCATCATGCTGAGTTCTGTGAAGCGGGGGGGGAGTGTGGCACTGAAGACAAAGCCGGTCGCCCGGTTGAGTCAATAACCGATCATTGATGCTCCCATGCGGCTTATGACAGGAAATACAGCCCTCACCTTCAGTACCAAAGGAACTGACCGCGTCATGTTCATGCAGGAAGGGACCAGCCTGTTCGGGATGGCATTGATAACAATTGGCATTACTGCCATGGGCGAAGTTCAGGTTGTTTTTCCCGGTGAAATCATGACAACTAAGACAAGTCAGAGCTTGATCGGTAAGGGGGTGATTGGATCGCTTGCGGAAATCATTTACAACCGAAACATGGCATCCACTGCAAAAGCTTCCTTCTTCATCAATCAGTAGATTTGTTTGCCGTGAATGAATTTTGTGGCATGAAGTACATGAAAAATCCTGTCCAAAATGAGGATCAAAACCTGTAGCCCGAATTCCTTTATGGGGCTGATGGCATGAAGTGCAGGTGTTTTCGGTTTCAGGGGCTAATGTTTTGGATGGATTCCCAATATTATCAACCGAAGGATCTTCAACATGAATTTCTCCTCCGCTGTGACAACTGGTACATCCGATCTCAATATTCGGCTTGGTTACTTCCGATGAAAGGCGGTGGGTTGTGAATGATAAGCCGATATTATAATCTTCATGGCAGGTCAGGCAAACATCATCTTCGATTTTTTCTGTTTGTGAAAAAACCGGAGAGCAAAGAAGAAGAACAACTATAATTATTGCTGTTGTTCGGTAACATTTCCTAAGACCATCCATTGTCAAATCTCTCTTTTTACTCAAGGTTGTCTCCTTGATTATATCCTTTTAATACCTCAATATCGTCATAATTTTATACTTAATCAATCTATATTGTTATATTTTTCACAAGAAAATTATGTTGACCTGAAAAATCCAATTTAGCTTATCGTAACACTATTACAAACAATAAGATAAAAGTACACAAAAAGATAATATTTTCGATATTTAATATAATGTTATTAACACAACTATCCAGCAAAAAATTTCCTTTTACAAGTTTTGCCAACATCCGAATAATTAAGTTCCTTATTTACAACATGTTAGTTTTTGGCAATTGATGCTGTCCGGTGAATCCTTTTTTTAGATCTCAAAAGCGTTTGGTCGTGTTAAATCTTTATCGGTTTTTCACAGCAAAATTAGGTTTGTCACCTCATTTTAAAGCTTGTTTCTGCTGTCCAATAAAAAAGAGACCAAATTACAATGATGTTCTTACACCTATTTTTATATTTTTACCGGACACTACTGATAGAAATATTAAAATTAGAATTGTGATTTCAGGTCTTCATAAGCCATTTCAGCATCATTGAGTGCTTTTACCATTGCTGTTTTTTCGATTTCAAAAGTATTTTCATCGGCATTCTGGAGTTTTTTTAACTGTTCAGAAAGAATATCTTTCTTTTCGAGAGCAATTTTCATCGAAGCCTCAATCGGCTTCAAGAGAACTTCAGGTGCTCCCCCCTTTTTTATTTGGAGAGTCTCAATTCTCTGATCGAAATCACTGATGGCATCTTTTACTCTGATTACATATTCGTTTTTAAGGTCATCGAAACGAGCCTGGGCACCTGCTGATATTTTATACTTATCATTTGATGCAGAACTTTCAACGGCGGGTTGCTTTTGATTGTCTGGTTCCGATTTACTGCACCCCATATAAAAAAGTGCTGAAACCATAATCATTATCAAGATGATAAAAATATTCTTCACCCGGGATTCTCCCTTTTATTAATTATTATAATATCTAATTATACCTTTAATAATAATGATTTATATGGCCTTCGTCAATAATGAATGAGGAAGAGGGTATCAAGAAACATGAATGGTAAAATCATGAATTAAGCTTCATAAAAACAGGACTGTTGAAGTCTCATTTCTCTGATATTTTTTATACTTGTTATGATATAATTATGGTACTAAATTTAAGTTCCATGAAAAAAGACTTGCAAATCAGAGATAATTTGGATAAATATAGTCTTAAATTTTCCTGATATTTAGTTTATTGATCATTTTTTATTAAAATGATGATGGGAACTTTGATAATTAGTTGACGTTTTATTGCGAAATAAGATTTAATGATCTACAAATCTTACATATTAAGTAAGGCTGTTGATGATGCAACGTTGGAAGATTGTTCCGGAATAATTTTTGAATAGTTAAAATGATTAATTATATAAGTAACTTAATACAATTAACCAAACCGTCAATAATGCTTCTGGTAGTTTTATCCGGTGCGACTGCTCTTATTATAGAGGGGAGCATGTTGAAACACCCCTTGATGTTCCTTATTTTTTTGTTCGGGTTGTTTCTGACCGGCGGCAGCGCCAATGCTCTGAATCAATATTTTGAACGTGATATTGATGCCCGCATGGAGCGGACCAGCGCCAGACGGCCCCTTCCGACTAAGAAAATTTCAAGCAACGCAGCTCTTATTTTTGCCTCAGGAATCGGGATTACCGGCATAATTATTTTGTGGTATTCATTTAATATGCTGACCGCAATGCTGTCATTAGGGACGATTCTGTTCTATGGACTTTTTTATACTCTCTGGCTCAAGCCGAATACCAGCTATAATATTGTGATCGGTGGAATTGCCGGTGCGATGGCTCCAATCGGAGCCTGGACTGCCGCAACCAATTCTATTACAATTATGCCCTGCCTTCTCTTTTTGATAATATTCTTTTGGACGCCGCCTCATTTTTGGTCACTGGCCTTATATTTTAAAAATGATTATATAAAAACTAAATTTCCAATGCTGCCAGTTGTCAGTGGAGATAAAGCTACTTACGATCAGATCTATTATTATACATTAGTGCTGGTAGCATTTAGTCTGGCTCCACTGCTTGTAGAATTTGGCTGGATATATTTAGTTGTTTCGGGTGGTCTGGGTGGAGTATTTATCCAGAAAGCATACCGGGCAAGAAAATTAAAAGATATTAATGTTGCCTGGGGTGTTTTTAAGTTTTCACTGATATACTTATTTTTGATTTTTGCTGCTTTGATACTTGATTCAGTTTTGTAAGGAATTATAAAGGATGAGACTTTTATAATGGCGCAGTTGTTTCCCAAATGGACCAATCAATTACCTACTTATGCAGCTATAGCTGGATTGTTTGTAGTTGTATTTGTAGTTGGTTTTATTTGGTACTATTTTTCCCCCTGGTATACAGATGTCGGATACAAGCCAGTTCAACCGGTAAAATATAGTCACAAACTTCATGCTGATGATCTCGGTATAGACTGCCGTTATTGCCACAATTTTGTTGAAAAATCACCGAATGCCAATATTCCGCCAACCCAGACCTGTATGAACTGCCATACCATTGTCAAAGCTGACAGCGAAAAGCTGCTGGTAGTCAGGGAGAGCTGGATGACCAATAAACCAATTGAATGGGTAAGAGTGCATAAATTGCCTGATTACGCCTATTTTGATCACAGCGTACATTTGAATGCCGGGGTCGGATGTATCAGTTGTCATGGTAATATTGCTAAAATGGAAGAGGTAAAACTCGCCAAGCCTTTGAGCATGTCATGGTGCCTCGACTGCCATCGTGATCCCGCTATGCAGCTGCGTCCGGTTTCTGAGATTACCAATATGGATTGGGAGCCGCCGGCAAACCAGTTGGAAATTGGCCATAAAATAATGGAAGAAAGAAATATTTTCCCCACAACCGATTGTTCGGGATGCCACAGGTAAAAGATTTATGCGATTTGGGAATGTGATAGATAATGAGTTCTAAGAGTTTTATAAATTCCGATCCAGTTGAACCGCAGCTTGTTGAAGGAAAAGAGACTTTTCATAGTCTGACTGAAACAATAAGCTCGATTACTGAGAAGAAAACCCCGCAATTGTGGTATCTCGCCTTTGGAGGGGCTCTTTCACTATTATTGGTTCTTCTTGGTTCAATTGGGTTTTTATTTTGGGAGGGGATAGGAATCTGGGGTTTAAATAATCCCGTCGGCTGGGGATGGGCGATTATCAATTTTGTCTGGTGGGTTGGTATAGGCCATGCCGGTACTCTGATTTCGGCTATTCTATTTATTCTCCGCCAGCATTGGCGGACATCGATCAATCGTTTTGCTGAAGCCATGACATTGTTTGCTGTGTCCTGCGCTCTTATCTTCCCTGGTATTCATGTCGGTCGCGTCTGGATTGCCTACTATTTGTTTCCGCTGCCAAATCAGATGGGGATGTGGCCCAATTTCCGCTCACCATTACTTTGGGACGTCTTTGCAGTAGGGACATATTTTACCGCATCGCTTCTGTTCTGGTATACCGGTCTAATCCCTGATCTGGCAACGTTCAGGGATAGAGCTACAAAGAAAATAAAAAAATTTATATTCGGGACCCTTGCCCTGGGATGGCGTGGTGGCAATCGCCAGTGGCGTCATTATGAATTAGCCTATCTTTTACTGGCTGGGATTTCAACCCCGTTAGTCCTTTCGGTTCATAGTGTAGTTAGTACCGACTTTGCCGTTAGTATTCTGCCCGGCTGGCATACTACGATATTTCCGCCATATTTTGTGGCCGGAGCTATTTTTTCCGGGTTTGCCATGGTAGTAACCCTGACTATTATCGCCCGTAAGATTTATTCTTTAGAACATTTGATAACGATCAATCATCTGGAGAAGATGAACAAAATTATGCTTATGACTGGTATGATGGTTGGCTATGCTTATAGCATGGAATTTTTTATTGCCTGGTACAGCGGAAATATTTACGAACAGTTTGCTTTTATTAATAGAGCCTTTGGGAATTATGCCTGGGCGTACTGGACGATGATTACATGCAATGTTCTGGTGCCGCAGATGTTCTGGGTGAAAAAATGGCGGCGTAAAGTAGGCTTAATGTTTGTCGCCAGTATTTTGATAAACGTTGGTATGTGGTTTGAGAGATTTGTAATTGTAGTAACTTCTTTGTCTCGTGATTTCCTTCCGTCAAGTTGGGATTATTATAAACCGACCATTTGGGACATCAGCACTTTTGTGGGATCATTTGGACTCTTCTTCACCCTGTTTCTCCTCTTTATCCGTTTCCTGCCTATGATTTCTATGACAGAAATTAAAACAGTTCTTCCGGGAGCCAACCCCCATAACACTCCGACAGGGGGAAGCCATGAGTAATATTCAGACAAAAAATATTGTAGGAATTCTGGCTCAATTTAAAAATCCAGCTGAGTTATTGGCTGCTGCAAAAAAGACTCATGATGCCGGTTATAATAAATTTGATTGCCATTCTCCGTTCCCTATACATGGTCTCGATGCGGCTATGGGCTTAAAGCGTTCACCTCTGGGTTGGATCGTTGGATTGGGAGGCCTTGTTGGTACATCAGGCGCCTTGGCTCTGCAATGGTGGGCAAGTTCAGTTGAATATCCTCTCGTTATTTCAGGGAAGCCATTTTTCAGCTATCAAGCTTATCTGCCTGTCTCATTTGCTCTGGGCGTTTTATTAGCGGCCGCGACAGCTCTGATTGGAATGTTAGCCCTAAACGGTTTGCCAAGGTTTAATCATCCGGTCTTTAATTCTGAAAAATTTGCCCGGGCTTCCGATGATTCCTTCTTTATTAGTATTGAAAAGAGTGATCCTAAATTTGATACTGAAAAAGTAAAATCATTTTTTGAATCTATCGGTGGAACTGATATAGAGGTGCTTGAGGAGTCATGGTGATGAAGAGACGCTTAATATTAGTATCACTAATACTGCTGGCGGCAGCCCTGTTCATTTCCGGTTGTACTCGTGAAAGGACTTCAGAGAAACCTCCTATTCATCTGAATCCGAATATGGATCATCAGGAAAAATATAAGGCTCAGGCTGAAAGCCAGTTCTTTGCTGACGGGGCAACCATGCGGACACCTGTTGAAGGGACTGTTGCCCGGGGAGAACTTCGCGAAGAGACAGATTATTTCACCGGTAAGGATAATGATGGTAATTTTATTAAGAAAGCTCCCGTTGCTTTAACTATGGATGGACTAAAGAGAGGTCAGGAAAGATTTAATATTTATTGTTCTCCGTGCCACAGTAAAGTCGGGGACGGCAAAAGTATAATTGTTGAAAAGGGTATGGTCCCGCCTCCGTCGTTTCATATTGATCGCATTAGAGATATGAATGATGGCGAGTTATTTGATATTATCACCAATGGAATACGGAACATGCCATCGTACAGGCATCAGATACACCCCGATGACCGCTGGTTGATTATTTTATATCTGAGAGCTTTACAGAGAAGCCAGAATGCTAAGCTTAACGATGTCCCTGAACAATTGAGAGAGACGATCAGGTGATTATGAATTTTAACAATGAAACATTTCGCTTTACAGATACAAATAAATTATCAGTAATGGCTGTTGTTATCTTCCTAATAGGTATTGTTGCCAGCGCGATGGGTTATTTTATCAATATCGATCAATTTTTGCATTCCTGGCTGATATCTTTTGTTTTCTGGGTCATGTTAGGGGTAGGCGGA
>CAYPUP010000054.1:0-9580 GCA_964413795.1 uncultured Ignavibacteriales bacterium | reverse complement strand
TTCAAGAGCATTATAAGTTGAAACGAATTTATGGGGAAGATAGACTGTTAAAGCCAAAAGAATGATTGCAACCAGCGAAACAATCATGGTCTTATTCTTATTTCTTATATTATTCGTCAAATATGAAAGAGAAATTACTATTAAAACTCCAAATGTCCCTAACAGGGGAATAAAAAAACGATGAACTTTCAGGACATCTCCCCCAACCAGGATTATATACAGGAAGTACAAAATGGTAAAAAACCAAATGGTTTTAACTGACGAAGTCAGTTTTTTATAAAATATCAGCGGCAGAAGTAATCCAATTCCAAAAAATCCATAATGATATAAATACCGAACGGCATATTCGAGTCCGCTTGATAATTGAGCAATGCCAATACCTGTTTTGGCATAAAATGGATTGGGAAGTATTGAACCATAATAGAAAAGTTTGAATCCGATAAACGGGAGGGATAATACAAAAGCAGTTATCCCGCAGGTCAGAGAATATTTTGGAATTCCTTTATTCATAATTGATTCAATAAATAAAAGCAGCAAGGCTGCCAATCCCCCTTCAGGTCGAATCCAGACAGCCATAAGGAGGCCAAATATCAACCAGTAGCTCCTTCTGATAAAACATAGAAGAGAAAACATTACAAAAAAAGCAAAAGCAGCCGTTTCCAATCCGGCTGGCGCCCAATAGGCAAGCGACATATTCAGCCCAACCAGATAAGACGGCAAAAGACTCAATAATTTGTTTTTCTCCCCCAGCACTTCAATCGTAATCAGGTAAGTAAGAAATATTATACCCAAGCCAAATGCAAAACCAATGACTTGGGATAGTAGTATGTAATCAAATCCTAATGATCCAAATAAAAGTAACCACACAACCCAGGCGAAATTGGTGAAGCCCTCTACCCTCTCGCCGATATTATAAACCAATCCATCACCATTGAGATAATTGGCGACATATCTATAAGAGATATAGGCATCATCCTGCACGAAATTAAAATGATACGCCAAAAATGAAAAGGCCAGCAAAGCAGGTAGTAATAACAGGATTGTCTTTTTTGATAATCGCAATTAATTCTCCGGATATCTTTAACTGTTCAGCAGGTTTTTATAAAGTTTCGAATATTCTTTGGCCGTTCGGCTCCAGGAGAAATCTTTTTTCATCCCGACTTTCATAAATTTGGTCCATGTTCTTTTTCTGGCAAAAAGATCAACAGCCCTTTTGATGGCTGCCACCATTGCTTTGGAATCTTTTTCTTTGAAGACAAATCCAGTGCCATTATTGTGATTCGAATCATAATCGGTAACAGTATCAGCCAATCCGCCCACCTGGCGCACGATAGGGATAGTACCGTATCTCAGAGAGTACATTTGATTGAGTCCGCATGGCTCAAAAATCGACGGCATCAGAAAAATATCTGAGGCCGCTTCTACTTTATGCGCCATTTGATCATTAAATTTAAGAATAGCTTTACATTTATCGGGATACTTCTTTTCCAGATCTTCAAGTAGTTTATGGTATTCCAGCTGACCAGTCCCAACAACAATTAGCTGAACATTCATCGACAGTAGCTCATCGGCAGCCTCTTTAATCAAATTCCATCCTTTTTGTTCCTCAAGACGGGAGATTATTCCAATAAGAGGGGCAGCATCCCTTATGGGTAATTTCAATTCGTTAAGAAGTTCAATTTTATTAGTTCGTTTGCCGGAGAGATTGGCAATATGATAGGTGGCATGGATTTTATGATCCCGCGACGGAGACCATACTTTGTAATCAACGCCGTTTAAAATGCCATAGATATTTTCATTTCTTTCCTTAAGAACCCCTTCAAGTCCGCAGCCGAATTCTTTTGTCTGGATTTCTTCGGCATATTTATTTGAAACTGTAGAAATGTAGTCCGCATAGGTAATTCCGGCTTTTAGAAAATTGACTTTTCCGTAAAACTCAAAGGGTCCAATGGCTGGCGCCATTAATTTATCAGGCAATTCCAGAAGTTTAAAACGCTCGAGCGTAAATTCTCCCTGATAGGCTAGATTATGAATGGTAAGGATCGATTTTATACCTGAATAGAACGGATCTTTTTCAAGAGAGGTTTTTAGAAATACCGGGACAAGGGCTGCCTGCCAGTCATGTACATGAATAATATCAGGCTTGAAATTAATCTCTTTGAGAATGGCCAAAACTGCGCGGGCAAAGAAAATATATCTTTCGTCATTATCAGCATAATCCTTACCGGTGTTCGGATTGAGATATATTCCTTCCCTATCGAAATAATGATCAGAACCAACAAGATATACTTCCATGTTGCTTTTTTTGAATCTGATTTTATTTATCTTCAAAGGGTAGTTTTGATCATTGATTTTGATTTCGCTATTTATTTCAACCGGTATAATCTTGTTATCACCAATATCAATAGTTTTATAGTGCGGTAAAAATACTTTAATGTCGTTTCCCTGCTTCTGCATAGCTTCGGGTAATGCACCGAGAACATCTCCCAATCCCCCGGTCTTAATGAAAGGAGCCATTTCTGAGGCTGCATAGCAAATTTTCATTTTTTATTTATTTTCTTCCGAAATTTCTGGTAGTGTTTTAATCTGGTTAGTTGACGGGTCAATGTCTCTTAAATATTGAGCCGCTTCTTCAGGGCTGGTGGGATTTATATAAAATCCAGATCCCCATTCGAATCCGGCTACTTTGGTCAGTTTGGGCATTATTTCGATATGCCAGTGATAATATTCATGATGCTCCTTTGAAACTGGCCGCGTATGGATGACAAAATTGAAGGGTGGATTATTGAGAGCTATTTTAAGACGGGCAAGAATATCTTTCAAGCTATGGGCCAGAACGGTAAAATCTGACTCGCTCAATTCGAGGTAGCTGGACTGATGGGTTTTGGGGAATATCCAGGTTTCAAAGGGGAAGCGCGAGGCAAAAGGTTCCAGAGCGATAAAAGAATCATAATCTTTGACAATACGTTCCTTATCTATCAATTCCTGCCGGATAATATCGCAAAAAACACACCGCTCCTTAAAGTCATAATACCTTTTACTCCCTTCAATTTCTTCTACAACCTTTTTGGGAATAATAGGAGTCGCAATCAACTGGCTGTGGCCATGTTCCAGCGAAGCCCCGGCAGAGGCCCCATGATTTTTAAATACAAGAATATATTTCAATCGGCGGTCCCGTTCCAGATCAAGCATTCTCTCCCTATATGCCCAAAGGACATCACGGATAGAATTGACGTCCATCCCAACCATATCCAGAGAATGATCCGGGGTCTCAACAATAACTTCATGGGCTCCTATCCCCTGCATCTTGTCATAGAGACCATGCGGCTCCCTTGTAAGATTACCTTCGACTTCAAGAGCCGGGTACTTATTGGGGAAAACTCTTAATGACCAACCCGCTTTATTCGGTTCAGTGCCTGACTTTCTATAAGCCAATATTTCAGGCGGAGTATTCTCTTCATGTCCGGGACAGAACGGGCATAATGTCGCCATGCTTGGCTGAGGAATTGAACTGTAAGAGCTGGGGCGGCGGCGGCGTTTAGCTGAAATTATCACCCAGCGCCCGGTGACAGGATCTTTTCTTAATTCCGGCATCTAATTTCCTTAACCCTTTCCCGATCGGTTAAAATTCATAAGGCCATCAAGATCAGTAATGCCCATACTGAGGTGCTCTAAAATAACTTTTTCATCTTCTGAAATTTCTATCCCTCTCCGTTTCATAACTACCTCGGCAGTTTCAATCGCCTTATCAAATTTATAATCAATACAACTTCCATTCCCACCCCATTTAAACGAAGGAATCTCTTTATCGGTTATTAAACCACCTCCAAAGACATTACAGCAGACACCGATATTAATCCCGGTATTCAGAAGGGTTCCTATTCCGAACTTGGTATGATCTCCAATAAATGATCCGATTTTATTTAAGCCGGTATCGATTGAATTACCGTTGAGGGATACTCTGATATTTGAATAATTATTTTTGAGATCGGAATTAGTCGTCATCGCTCCGAAATTTACCCAGGAACCGACATAGCTGTGTCCGATAAAGCCATCATGGTATTTGTTCACATAGGATTGGAAAATAGACTCTTCCACTTCCCCGCCTACCCGGCAAACCGGACCAATAGAAGAACCGCTGACTTTACCGGCAAGGATTCGGGAGTCCTGGCCAACAAAACAGGGGCCATAAATAGCAGCGTGTGAATCAACTTTAGAATTCTCTCCTATGAAAACAGGGCCATCGGTTGCATCGATAACAGCGCCGGGAGCCAAATAAACTCCCTTGCTTAAAATGATATTATCTTTGTTAACAAGATAAGCCCCATCCGAAATAGTATATTCTTTGGTAACAGAATGATTCTCTTTTAAACACTCAAAATCACTTGTTAAAGCTTCATGAAGATCCGCCACTAATTCCCAGCAGTAATTATACATCGAAGCTGTCGTAGTTGTAACTGGAATCATATCGCAATCTTTTTCATAAAGATATTGAAAATCTTTAGGTGTAATCATTGGGGGAAGGCTGCCTTGTAATTCTTTCCTGAATAATACTGCCACAGTTTCACCCTTGGAGGTGACGAACTGCGTTGAGATATTAGTTTGCTTCAGGGTAGAGGCCAGATCACCCCAATCTTTCAATCGGCCGTTAACAAATAAAACATGCGATTCATCGCGCTTGATAATATTAACTGGGAAGTCATAATTTTTACTGACTATTTGTGCCAGACTTTCCCGACAGGTGAGAATAACTCTGGAATTGTCGTTAAGGGGATTGTGGCGTCTGAACAATTCGATCATACCGGCTCTAAGAAGATATACCGGTCGCAGGTATGTCAAAGGATAAAAATTATTCAGACTGTCATCTTCATAGAAGCAAATCGTAAAGGCCATACTCCCTTTCCACAATTAAATTGCAAGCAACACCCAATTTATCGTCTATAAACGACTTTATTAATATACAATAAACATCAAGCCCACCCCAATAAGCAAGCATTTTATTATGTTATTACATATCAGCATCTTACGATACGATATTTATGTCTTAGACATATACAGGGAACAATTTTAGTCAAATCTTGTAATTAATTGTCAAATAAAGCGGTTATTGGCTAATGATTTGAATAAACTTCTTGAAGTTTTCTTGAATCATTATAGATTATTGACGATCTAAGTATTAAAGAAATATTGAAAGGTATTTTAAATGTTACAAATCTCAGAATCGGCCAGCACTGAAATTAAAAAGGTTCTGGATTCCGAACAGGGTAATGGTAAGAACCTGATTGTTACTTTCCAGGGGGTTGGCTGAAGCGGTCCCAATTTGGGACTGGCTCTGGATGAGTCAACTGAGAATCTTGAGAAGATGGAAGCCAATGGCATCAAGGCTTATGCTGATCCCAATCTTTTGAAATTCATCGCCAACTATGGCGACATCAATATTGATTTTGTTAATCATGAATTCGGTCAGGGCGGATTTATGATCCGACTCTCAAATGCCGGTGAATGCGGTTCGGATAAAGGTGGCTGCAGTTCCTGCGGGTAGTTGATAGGATCACAACAACCATTTAAATAAATATGACGTTTGGTTTGAAAGAATCAGGCGTCTTTTTTATTGCTGATAAGTCTTTTTCTTAATTAGTAAAAGTACAACTAACAGAAATACCAGTACAATTACAGAATTAAGAACTACTATTAAAGGTATTGAGACTGGATTATTTTGAGATATGAAAGGTAAACTTTGAAGAAACACATTTACAAATATTGTTGTAATGGCAATAAATACTATTTTACTCTTTCCATTGTAATACGCCCACCCAAATAGAGCACCACTCACCGTATGGAACAGGATCCATGATACCCTTTCCAGAATAGACCAATTAAATATTCCAACAGGTGGCATTAAGCTGACAAGGTAAAATGCAACTGCAATTCCCAAACCGGTTCCGAACATTGAACCAATTAAAATGCTGTTGTCTTTTTTACACTTCATTATTGTCAGCAACAAAATGATGCCGATAATTTTCAATCCCTCCTGTATTATTCCTGCAGGTAAGATTGTTAATAATCCCTTAAAATATGAGGCTTGTCCGTTTGCTAACAATGGGGCATAAATAATCCTGAATAAATAATTCTGGAGTGGAAATTGAATCCAGATAACGATCAAAACAGAGATTACTCCGGTACAGAATGAAATGAGACTTATCCTGCAAATTATTTGTTTTGCTGTAAAGATTGAAACTGATAATAACCCTATTAAAATAAAAATACCATATGTTGGGAGAAGCCTGATAAACGAATTCAGAGTAAACGAGATGTCTTGTGTTTTTGATTTCGGCCTTTGCTGAACAGCATCAAGATAAATGCGCATATTCTGTGAATGTATATTCGTCTTGAGAAGTCTTTTGTCGGTGGTAAAAAACATTTCCATTTCCTGGGGAGATGAAAGCTTGATGACAAAAACCGAATCAAAGAGGGTTTTATGCAATTGCTGCCACGAAAAATCAACCACCTCTCCTTCGATCACACCCATCAAAGCTGATTGTGGCATGAAGATACTATCTCTAAAAGAATCCCCTACTTTTAAATCCTTCATAGCGAGATAGGCTTCATAATGATCCATAAAATTATTATCAATGGCAAATCTGCCTTCCGGACAAGGAATTGCGAAATCATTTTTCTTGCCGGATCTGGTTATATAACCGGATATCTCAAGACCATCCTTTTCAAATTTTAATCTCTCCTCCTGAGAATTGACAATAAACTTCAGATCATCCCCAAGATACGCACCTTCGTTGCCAATAAAATGCTTCCCGGAGATATCAAGTACCAAGGAATCACCAATTTTGCCGTAATCTAAATATATTCTGTTATTTAACGAATATCCGGCTTCACCGTTTATTTTGATCTCTTTTTCTACTGTTGAGATAAGCTGGCCGATTGTCGAATCCTTCATAAGGAAAGACCAAACGCGGGTCTCCCCTACCGGACGGTAATCGATAAATGAATTACTGGCCGGAATGCTTCGTTGAGCCTGTATGCTAACACCAGTTAACAGGGAGATAAATAATAAGAGCAAACTTCTTTTCATGGATGGATAAAATAATTTCTTCATAATTTATCTATTTTTAATACTATATTCTTATGTTATCGGCCAAATTACAGTAATCATAAATCTGATGGCTTAACAGCTGTTATTACCAGATCACGCGATGATTTTGTAAATCTCTTTGTTAAAAGAAGATTCCCATATTTTCTAATTTTATCAAATCCGGAAGATTTTATTTTTGATACAACCTGATTAGGCGTAAAATTGTCAAACTGATGCCGAAATATTTCATACTGCCGGGGTTTTGCATTCATATCAAAACGGGTGATATATACATAGAGTTTGTTTTTTTGCCTTTCGGAGAAACGTTCATAAACTATACCATTATTTTCGGTAGCCTTTATAGGAAATATCGTCCCCTCTTTCATAGAAGCATAATTCAACATCTGCAGCACCAGTACTCCGCCGGGCTTAAGAACCGAGTAGAAACTCCCAAAGGTATTTTTTAATCCTGCAATCGTGGTGATACCACTGATAGAATTAGCGATACAGGCAACCATATCAAATTTGTCAGCCAGTTTTTTGGGCAAGGATTCAAAATTACCAGGAATGAAACTAAGGGGGAGCGGAGAATTATCATATTTTTTCAGGCATTGATCCAGCATTGGCTGGGATCGATCCAAACCGATGGACTTTACGCCCTGTTTTGCGAATAACATAGAAGTTAATCCGGCGGCGCAACCCGCATCAAGAACCGATTCAGGATGGAATTTATTTATCAGAGCGGCAACTTCTTTAGCATGAGATGGTTCCCGCTGTTGGGCATTGGTTATGAGATCATACTCATGCGCATATACTTCAAAGACCGATTTTTGTTTTTTCATAAGGGCAAGAATAGTCGTTTATATAGAAAGACACAAGAATAGAATAATATAAAAAAACGACCTCAATTGAGATCGTTTAATATAATATCAAATTTAGCAATGTAATTACTTATGCTCAATGACTTGTTCCGTTTCGTAGGTATCAGGATCGACGCAATCCAAAATCCAATCCAACCCCTTTTTTTCCCATTCATCTGTAGTCGAGACATCAATATATCTTTCCCATTCATAGATACCTGATTTTTTTGCTATTCTTGTAAACTGCATTCTTGTGAGAGAATCACTGAGAATAACCACTGATCGTACCATCCCATTTTCCTGCGCATATTTTTGCCCCTTCTCAAGTACCAATTGGGCATCATGCGGTACCGGGCCAATTGTTCTCATATCAACAAATACCAAAAAATCTCCAGGAATTTCATCTACTATCTTTGTCATTTCATCAAGCCAGGCATTCATCTCAGGTTCAAGAATCACACCGCCAAAGGTCAGATGCAAACCAAAATTAGTTCGTTCAATTAGATACATATAAGAACCTTTACATTATTTATTCTAAACCTATAATTATTATATCGTCTAAGTCCCTCATAAACTTAATAGTATAAGAATCAGCATATTTTTAAAGTTGTCTGGATATTTGGTTTTAATTATAATAACTTAAACCAATATTAGGATAAACTACATATGAATAGAAGATTAGGCAATTTCATATTACTTGGGATGATATCCGGAGCTATTTTAGGGGCGGTTTGCGGCTACTTTTTCAATGAATCGATAATTCATATAAGATTTATAGGAACGATCTTCTTAAATGCCCTGAAAATGGTGGTAATTCCACTGGTTGTAGCTTCAATGATTGTTGGTGTTACCTCGCTTGGAGATGTCAGCAAATTGGGCAAAACCGGCCTGAAAACCTTTTTTTTCTATCTTGTTACGACTGGATTATCGGTACTTGTCGGTATGGTTTTGGTTAATATTATAAAGCCCGGCGAGGGGATTGAAAATTTCGGAGCCTATATTCCCGATATTGTCAAGTCAAGCGAAGGTAAAACCCTGATTGATGTAATAACCGGGTTAATTCCATCAAATATCTTTAATGCAGCTACCCAGGGGCAGATACTGCCATTGATTGTATTTTCATTATTATTTGGCGGGGTTTTGACCGCAATAGGAGAAAAAGGGAAACCGGTGATAGCCTTTTTTGAAGGTATTAATGCTGCCATGATGAAAATTGTTGTCCTGATAATCTGGTTTGGACCAATTGGCGTTTTTGCTTTAATAGGCGGAATCGTAGCCGAACAGAAGGGGTCATTGGATCAACTGGCGACAGGTTTGGGATGGTATTCTCTGACAGTAATATTGGGACTTTTGATTCATGCTTCGATAACTCTGCCAATTTTGCTTAAAATCTTCGGAAAGAAAAATCCGTTTCAATATTTTATCAACATGGGTGAGGCTCTTGCGACAGCTTTTACTACTGCATCATCAACAGCCACTTTGCCCATTACCATGGAATGTACTGAAGATAAAAACCATATCGACAGTCGGGTCTCTTCATTTGTATTCCCCCTCGGCGCTACTATCAATATGGATGGTACAGCTTTAGATGAAGCGGTGGCAGCTCTGTTTATTGCCCAGATTTATGGCGTGG
>CAYPUP010000053.1:0-9586 GCA_964413795.1 uncultured Ignavibacteriales bacterium | reverse complement strand
GTAACTCCATCTGCCATAGCATTTGCCGCCGCAGTAGCATTTACGGCAGCACCACCCCAGCTGGCATTAATAACATTTGCCCCCATCATAGCGGCATAATCAATTGCAGCGGCACAATCATTTGAATTTACATATCCGTTGCCGTCAGAACCGGTTCCACCACATCGAAGACACATAATCTGCACCCCTCTTCGAGAAGGATGTCCGCCATACCAGCCCCCGGCAGCACCGGTTACATTCAAGCCGTTGTTAGTCATAGCAGCGGCAATGCCCGCAACATGAGTTCCATGGCCGGTGAAATCATTTGGATCGGTATCACGTACTGATGCATCTTCGTTAGGATGAGGAGAGCT
The DNA here is from genome assembly GCA_964413795.1 of uncultured Ignavibacteriales bacterium. Lineage (GTDB taxonomy): Bacteria > Zixibacteria > MSB-5A5 > GN15 > FEB-12 > DAOWMZ01. Next base: position 9,233 of record CAYPUP010000053.1, on the reverse strand, counting down.
AAGACTGGAAAGAAAATCATAACCGATCAAATCATCAATAATTCCGTTACCATCATTATCAACCCCATTAAGGTCATCAGGATCGTAGACAACCCCGTCGTTGTCCATATCTTCACCAGGATTTACCCATATATTTCCGGCTAAATCCGGATGCTTATAATTCACTCCGGAATCGACACAACCATATTTAATAGTGTCGGCGCCGGTTTCAAGATCCCAGGCATCATAAAAATCAGGATCAGGAGGACCCGGTTCCATTGCCCATTGCTGGTACCATTGAGGATCATTTGGTGAAGCCGTCATAGGAATTTGATAAACAGGCTCAACAAATTTAATATTAGGGTTTTGTGATAATTCGTTTATAATCTCACCAATATTTACATCTTCCGGAAAAGTAATCTCGGCATAATGGGATAAATCCTGTTTTCCGGAATTAGCTTTGGGAGCTTCTTTCCTCCAGGGAAAAATCTTCTTAATATCATTTACCTGAAATTTAGTAAATAATGGATCAAGACTTGGTGCATTCACTGAGATCTGTCCAAAGCTTTTTACAGCATCATCAAGTTGGATATTATCATCAAAAAGGACAGTCAAATGCCCTTTAATTACAGTTTTAACAGGAGTAGCGCCATTTGTACTCACAACTGCAAAACTACTTGTAGTAATAAAAGCGGCTAAGACCAGCACTATTACCAGGTGTAAAATCGATTTCAGCCCTTGACTCCTCATTAGCAACTCCTTATGAGTCTTAATATTAGCATTATATATATTTACTTTAACGTCATATTTCAAAAAAACATAACATATAAAAGGCTTTTAAAATTAAGTCTGTGACAAGCACTAAACTTCGAATTTTGTGTCAAAATATTGTTAGTACAGCAACTGTCATATACTCAGGTGTGGAAGTAACATACCAGATGAGAACTTTACTAAATTAACCACATCAGAGATATGAACACTGCAATATACTACTGAGTTCCTTTTTTTCAAAGAAAAAAAAGGCCGTTCCTTCAGTAAGGAACGGCCATATATCAAGGATTAATATAATCCTAAATCAATCATCTCTGCCAATTAACATGGCGAAGGTGCCGGACCACCCTTAAACAGGTGATTTACAAGATATACGATATCATCTACAAGAATGCCACCGTTTGCCTTTGCGTCACCTTCATCCAAACAAACAGGTGCCGGACCACCCTTAAACAGGTGATTTACAAGGTAAACAATATCATCTACGAGAATTCCACCGTTATGCTTGGCATCACCACGAAGCACACAGCAGCCACAAACCTGTGGATCGGTTACCAAACCTGTAATATCAGGCAGGAAATCTTCACAGAATTTGTCGCGGCTTTTGCGAACGATTGATGTGACATCGTTAACATCGCTTCCAATCGGGGTAGTAAACAATCCTACCCAGACCACTAAAGTCTCACCAACCGCCAGATCAAGATCATTAACAAAGGTCATGCCCATATGAAGATCGGTATAAGTTGATTCCGCAACATTAGAGCTGTAGGTTGAGAAAGCGGTGTTCTCCATCATCAATGAACAAAGTTCGTTGACAATAAAGCCATTGTCATTGCCATAAACAAAGGTTGGGTTATCAATAGTATAAGCATTATGGAACGTACGATTGTCGATGTCACCCTTTACGATAGTATTGGAGGTACCATTCCACTTATACATGGTCAGGAAGTCCATACCACCATAGCGGCTGTCGTTACGAAGTGGTTCACATGGATATACTTTTGCGCTAGTGTCAGCATAGTAAGCACCATACTGCCAGATAGCCATCAGGTCTTCATCAAATCCGGAACCGTTTCTGGAGCCGGTATCTGAAGGAATATCCCAATCGATGACTTCACCGAAGATCAGATTAGTCTGAGCATCAGCGCCATCGGCACCATTATCATACAGCTTAATACGCTGCAGAATAAAATTGCAGGAATCAGCACTAGTATTAGGAGCAAACCATGTCTTTTCAATAATCATTGTAGAGTCATTGTTCAGCACCGTAGCTGTATAGGCTTCATAGCTGCCATAAGTGTATGTATCAGTATTGGTTATCTGGACAAAACCAACAGTATCCGCATAACTATTACCAAAGACTGACCAGTTCATGGTAGTATCAGCACCACGGATCCACCCAAGTACTGGTGAGCCATCATACAGATAAACCTGAGCGTTGGTATCACAGTCAACATTGTCGTAGTAGTCCATATTGACTTTGTTGTCACCCTGATTACCAAAGCTGGCATTGTTAACACAAACAAGGCTCAGGCAGGCAGTAGAAATAGTATCTACTTCCGGCGGGTAAACGGTATCAGCTACGATAACATCAATGTGGAACGTATCAGGATTTGAGGCGGCATTGCTGGTAAATTCAATACCACCATTCAGTCTAACAACAGTACCCGGTGCATTAATTATACTATTATAGTTAATATATACAGTATAATCACGAGTATTGCTTAACCCAGCCGGGAGGTCGGCTGAAGTCGGGGGATCGAATTGCAGCCAGTTAAGTGATGTGTCATCAGCTTTCGCAGTTGCAAATTCTTTCATATCGAAAACTAAATTAGAGTTACCATTGTTTTCGATTCTCAAATTGAGAGAAAGTTCACGACCATGTTTGGTCCATGCCGGCCAGCCAATTCCTGGTGGATTCATATCAAGAGAAGGTTCTGAAACTTCATCGACACATCCCAAACGAGCCCACAAAACATCAGCTAACTGCCAGGTACCTTCATTCTGAATGGCACCACCAGCACTTTTATCAAGGATATACAACATATCGAGATAATTGTTTGCTTCAGTTCCATCACAGAGAATACATTCCTGGTTAGCATCACCAGCAATATTACCAACAGTTGTACCATAACGAGCCACTGAAGGCCAGTGTTCACTGGCACAAGGACCGCCGGTACCACCAGTAGAGTCGCAATTGGGAGTATAGGTATTGGTAATGTTACGAGCGCCATCCCATGTCAAACCGCCGTCGGCTGAGACAGTGACATAGAGATCACCATTAGCGGCACCACCCGGGAAACCAGGGCTACTCTCAGCAGCACAGTCATCTTCTCTGCCGGCAGGAATATCATTAGCCTGTGTGAACACAACATAAATTTTGCCGCGACATTCAGAAACACTCATCTTGGATGAGTTTAAGTTCCAAACGGCAGGGCTGCATTTTGTTTGATCCCAGTCAGAGTTGTGAGCCGTACGAACGTATGGCTGGTTTTGTGACCAGTGGAAAATACGGCCGGCATAGTAACCGGCGCCAGCAGTGTAAGCATCAGTCGGCCAACGGCTGCCACCCCAGACAACGTGGAGGTTACCAGCAGCGTCAATAAGAGCATTCAAGTCAGTGTATGCACGATAACTTGACTCATCTAACTCGTTTACAGCATATCTGGTAATGTTATCTTTGGGAAGCCAGGAACCAGGAGCACCATTGTTGGTGTTAATCTGATACCAGACGTCGTTATCCCATTGTACAATACGACTAAAGTTTGGACAGGCGTTTTCATCACCTGAGTCATAAGGCCAGGCTGCACCACTATCACAAGGGAGGTTAGCAGTCCAGGCGAGGGCTATTTTACCACCAGCTTCAGCCGCGGCGATATCCTGGGAAATATCATATATCGTATCAACAATATATGGCGGATCATCCCAGACAGCTCCGGCATTACCTTCATAACCAACACGGCGGAAATAATAAATCGCCTGAGGATCACCTGCATTAGGCTTGGAAGCCTGAGCAAAAACATGCAGGAAAGTATCTGTTGGTGTTTCAATGAAACGCATTTTCGGCCAGATAACATCCTGAGGAAGGTCATCTCCAAATGCACCAAAGTTCTGGAGTGACTTAGGAACCTGGATTTGAGAACCCCAGTAAGCAAGTAGTGGTGTAAAATCAAACCAATAGTGTGGATCATACAATCCATCGGCTTCCTTGTTATGGCCGCCAACAACAGCACGGTTATCATTTGTAACAGCAATACTGACATAACCACCGAACATGTCTTCCGATTGCGGTACATCATCAGCGCCCCAATCCTCACCGGATAAGCTATAACTGTTATAGCGATAGGAGCGGGATTCAAGCACAGGACCCGGTAAGTACATATAGTTCATGTGAACATATGTATTACTCGAACCATCAGTAAAGGTTTCAATCTGACGACCCTGAGCGCCGTTGTGCTGGTATTCATAATATGAATTACCAACTAATGCACCAACTGATGCACGGGAAGATTTTTGTGTACCTAAAACCTGTCTGGCAGCCTCAACATCATGAGGACCTGCTTGTCCGATGCTTTCATCAGGATAAGGTGCAAGGTTATCTTCACCCGGGAATGCAAATTGAGTCATTTTATAGACGCGTGGGTCTATCTTCCGTTCTTCAACGGGAGATTTTGCGGCTAAAACATTCATTGCTAAGAATGCTGCCACAAATAAGGAGAGAATTAATAACGAGGATATCTTCCTTGTCATCTACAACTCCTTTCGAGAAGTTTGAGTGTTCCCAACTTATTTCGTTCTATGAAATAAGTCATTAATTTACGCATTTGTGGAAAGTGTCCAATAATATTGCCTATTGCTTTAAGCAAAAAGACACATTCAATCAAGAAACTCTTCTGTGTTTCACCTCCCTTCTTACACCACCAGTGAGCCACACTATGTGGTATAAAAAATAAATTGCTTGAGGTTCTATCGTCCTCTAAAGCTTGTTGTTGAAGCAAGCGCTTTCTAAACACTTTTAATTTCACCAATGTTCTTCGTAAACATTTATTTCTTGAATCCAATCAAGTTCTTCCAAGTGTTTTAAACCTTAATAGATAAGGCCAAACGCTAAGAGAGCAAATTGTAAGACCAATCTTGCAGGTCACACCACTTCCGCGATTGCATTATATAATACGTCACATTCCTCATATTGTCAAGCAATAATGATATTCCATCAGGTGAAAACAGTATGGAAATTAAAAGTTTTTTGCAATAAAAAAACCGCTAAAAAAGCGGTTTTTTTATAAAAAATAAGTTAGTAAAAGCGCAATTATTGCGGTGGACGAGGCCCACCTTTAAACAGGAAGTTTATCAGATAAACAATATCCGATACTTCAATAGCGCCACTCATATCAGCATCTCCGGCGCTCAGAGGGTCCGGAGCTGGTCCGCTACGGAAGATATATTCAATCAAATATACAATATCATTTGTAGTGTATATTCCACTGCCATCAGAATCTCCCCTTTTGGATGTTGAAATATTGAAATAAACCAGAACAGAAGTAGATAATAACATAGGATCAATGGCAATAAATGTAACAGGAAGCACCTGACCAGCATCCGCAATATCAGGATCGTAAACATATCGAGCGGCACTTCCTCCATCATTAATCATTGCAGCACCGGTTAATGTATCAGATGCTTCAAAGGTAACAATACCACCGTCAGGATCAACGGCAGTCAAATAAACGACATGCTGTGTACCAACAAAGACATTGATTGTATCCGGTAAAGAACTGGTAAATACCGGAGCTTGGTTGCCAGCTTCAAGTACTGTTATATCAATAACTTGCGATGAAGTTAACGCCAGTCCATCAGTATTTTGAGCCCAAAATGTAACTGCATAAGCACCAGCCTGTGTAAAATCTGGCGTAAAACTGAAATTCAAAGCAATGGAGGTAGTGGTGTCTGCATTGGCAGGTAGATTTTCCGCCCAGAAAATAGGAGTGCTTTCTCCGTCAGGATTAATTGCAAAAACATTAAAGGAAATGGTTTCCCCTTCAGTGATGGTATAAGGCCAGCTACTGTCGGAAAAAATTAAGGCTGGAGGTTGAGGAGTATCATAAACTTTTATCGTTTGGGTTGAGGATACATTGGTTATGCTGTTATCCACTGAATCAAGAACTTCAAACCTAAAATAATAGAAAGTTGGGTCATTATTACCTTGAGTGAAATCAGGAGAAAATGTCAGCACACCCATCCCGTTGCCGGAATCATAAAAGGTCATATTATTTACAAGTGCCCCGCCACCATCAAGATAGGCAGATAAAACCGGTGCCGGACCATCATTATCCCAGGCTGAAATTACACGCTGGATGGTACTTCCCTCATTTACATTTTCCGGTTGTCCCGGTGCAATAAAGAAAAGAGGAACCCGATTTGTATCCAGAACATGAATACTCATTAATTGGGAATCAATATCAGCTGGATAAGCCGGATCCCCATCGGTAGCATAGAACCAGATAGAATATGTGCCGGAATCATCGGCGGTTGGAGTCCAATTGAAAATTCCCGTTCCGCCATTAAATATTGCAGTTCCAGGTAAAACCGATGACGATAATATCGGATTTACCCCGTCAACATCAGAGGCATGGATAGAAAAGTTCAGATTTGTCAGTTCCCTCACTTCATAATCAACAATAGTATCGAGTTCTGGTGCATGATTTCCAAATTCCTGAACTATAATTGTCATAACAGCTGTATCAGCCAGTGTGCCGGCAGTTGCATAAAACGTAATATCATACGTTCCGGATTGATTAAATAACGGTAAGAAGGTGAACTGCATCACTCCATTAGGCTGGGCTCCATATAAAAATCCTGCAGGAACTGTTAATGGATCAATTGTTATTTCAACATCATCAAGGTCAGGGTCAACAGCCATTACAGAATCAAAAAGAGTGTCCCCTTCAATCATAATTGGACTGGGGACATAGGAGAAATATGGAGCCTGATCACCGGCTTCAATGACCTCAATAATAACTGTCTCATCAGTATATGCCATGCCATCATAAGCTCTGAACTTAACCCAGAAGAGTCCCGCCTGAATATAGCTGGGCGTAAAATCAAATTGCGCGGTTCCATCACCGAAATCCTGGAAAGTAGAATTATTAGGAGGGCTAACTACCATAAGAATTGGCGTTCCCCCTTCAGGATCAGTAGCAGAGAGATTGATAGTCAGAGTTTCACCCTCATTTACCTGTTGAGGGCCAATTGAACTTAAAACAGGGGGGTAGTTATTAAGAACAACGGTAACTTCAACATCCATAATTCCTGTTTCTGACGGAATTCCCTGATCGGTGGCAAGGAATCTGATCGTGATAACCCCTTGCTGACCGGCAACCGGTGCAAATCTGAAAGTACCGGTATTATCCCCATGATCTATAAAAGATGAATGAGCCGGCGGATTTTGTACTGTCAGAAATATTCTGCTGCCGGTAGTGTCTGTTAAGTCAGTAGCTTCTACCGTAAATTCCAGAGTATCATCAATTTCAACACCAAAAGGACCAATATGGGTATAGATTGGCGGTTGATTTTCATCAAGTGTTGTGATCTCTACCGTAAGAATAGAAGATAATAATGGAGAGCCATCATCTGTTGCAATAAACCTAACCGTGTCAATTCCGGCATCACCAAAATCAGGATTATAACTCAGGAAACCGGTACCATTGCCGTTGTCAGTAAAGGTAAAATTATTAAGCAGGGTATTCACTGTCAGCGTGAGATTTCCTCCATCAGGATCCGAAGCAGAAATATTTAATAAGAGGTTATCCCCTTCGCTCACAAAAGTGTCAGCTACCGGAGTCCAGACCGGAACCTGATTGCCGCCATCACCAATTACAATGGTAACAATTTCAGAATCGATATCAGCCGGGAAAGCTCCATCAGTGGCATAAAAAGTTACAAAGTATGTTCCAATATCAGTACCAACAGTAACCCATGCGAAGCTACCGGTTCCGTTGCCATTATCAATATAAGTAGCCGTGCCGGGTAATGCCGAACTGGTCATAACGGGAATATCACCGTCAAGATCGACAGCACCGGTAGCAAAGCTTAAAGTATTCCAGGCGGCAATAACCTTGCTGCCAATGGCAGATAATGACGGCAGCTGATTTATATTATTAACAGTTATGGCAACTTCCTCTGAATCTATATCAGCGGTGTAAATTTGGTCAGTGGCATAAAAAGTAATGTTATAAACTCCAGATTCATAATAAGAGGGAGTCCAGTCAAATGAAGCCGTACCGTCTCCATTATCTAAGAATGTTGCCCCGGCAGGTAAAGTTGAAGTTGTCAGTGTGGGAGTGGTACCATCGGCATCGCTTGAAGTTATTATAAAATTCAAATTTACATTTTCATCAACAACTTGAGCGCCAATACCAGATAGAACCGGTTGCATGTTAATATCGGATATAGTAATAGTTACAATTTCACTATCGATCTCTACACCATCAGAAGCATAAAATGTTACAAGATGAATACCCGCATCGGCAATACCCGGAGTCCAGTCAAAAGTTCCGGTTCCATTGTTGTTATCAGTAAAAATGGCTGTTCCAGGCAGAACTGAAGTGGTCATTATCGGGAAGGTGCCATCAGGATCGGTTGCTGTAACACCAAATAAAAGCTGTATCCCTTCAGTAGTTCCTCTGGAACCAATAGCAGCTAAAACAGGGGGCTGATTACCGCCATCATTTACCGTAATAGTAACTATTTCACTATCTATTTCCGAACCATCGGAAGCATAGAAAGTAACATCATAAGACCCGGCTTCAGCAAATCCGGGAGTCCAGTCAAACGTTCCGGTCCCATCTGTGTTATCAATAAAAGCAGCAGTTCCCGGAAGTGGGGAAGTTGAAAGTACAGGTATAGTTGCGTCTGGGTCAGATGCGGAAATAATGAAATTAAGGTTTAATCCTTCATCGATATTCTGCGGTCCAATTGCTGTTAGAACGGGGGCAAAATTGCCCTGATATTCAAACCCGCCTACCAAAGGAAGAGACACCAACCCTGAAGCGGTATTAGTAACGGTAATATCGACAATACCAACGGCATGAGCAGAAGTTGTACCTGTAATCTCAAAAGGAGTAATATTTGTAACAGTCACCGGGCTGCCACTAATATCAACAGAGAGACCGGCAGGATCAAAATTCGAGCCAAAAATAGTTACCGAGGTTCCACCGGAAAAGATACCACTGTCGGGATTTACTGAAACAACGATCGGAGTGGCAACAGCAGAAGTAAGGACAGTCAGTTCATCGGAGTGGGGGCTTAAATTTCCCGAACCATCTTGGGCGATAATAAGATAATCATATTCCGCAATGCCGCCAACCAGATCATCAACAAAGAAAGAATCGCTGACACCCGGATTGGCTAAATTACCAGCCAGATTATCCAGGCGGAAGTACGATCCGTTTGATGTACCGGCTCGGCGATAGACATGATAGGTC
>CAYPUP010000052.1:0-9614 GCA_964413795.1 uncultured Ignavibacteriales bacterium | reverse complement strand
CTGAAACGACCTAAAGATTTTGATATGATACTCAATGCTTATAAATCTCTCGGAATTGATATATTTGCAATTTCCGCTCTTGATGAAATCGGTTTGGATGATTTAAGAATTCGGCTGAAGGATCACCGGACTATATTTGCCGGTCATTCCGGGGTTGGAAAATCGACAATTCTAAACCGACTAATTCCCGGTCTGGATCTTCGCACCAGAACAATATCCGATTACAGCAACAAAGGCAAGCATACCACCACTAATATAGAAATGTATGAACTTCCGGACGGCGGCTTTGTTGTTGACTCACCCGGTTTAAAAGTCATGGGTTTATGGGATGTAGATAAAGATGCTCTTCCATTCTATTATCCGGAGTTTGAAAAATATTCTGAAGGGTGCCATTTTCAACCCTGCAGTCATATCCATGAACCGAAATGCGGCGTAAAAAAGGCGGTAGAAGAGGGAAAAATCCACGAATTCAGGCATAAAAACTATGTTGCAATAGCAGAAACAATTTGAGGTTTTTTAGCTGTAAATCTCAATTAAATGCCTATCTTACCGATACTTAGAGATATATTATGAGTTCAAAAGGAATTGAATTTAAAGTTGGTATTATCATCCTGTTGGGTTTGATAATCCTGAGCGCCTCGCTTTACTGGCTGCAAGGCTATAAGCTGGAACGGAACTCACAGGTTATCACCGTCAGATTTGATGATGTTGGAACCCTCGCCCCAGGCGACAAAGTTACTGTCTCCGGTGTCAGGCGGGGAAGAGTCCGCGAGCTGACCCTTACCGATCAAGGGGTGGAGGTCAAGCTTCTGCTGTACAAGGACGTTGTTCTACACAAGGATGCCCGGTTCGTAATCAAAAACATGGGTTTGATGGGTGAACGATTTATTGCCATTACTCAGGGAGAAGATACGGCCTTGTTTGACTTGTCGGTTGCGGCCATAGGACAATATGATACCGGTTTGCCAGATGTAATGGGTTTGATGGGGGAAATGGTCACTGAACTTAGAAATCTGGTTTTTGCTTTCAGGAAAAATGTCGGCTCTGATTCCACTTTAGCCAAACTTGACCGAACCGTCAACAGCCTTGAAAATGTGTCAGCCTCTCTTTCCGGTTATCTGACACGCAATGAAAAGCAGATTGATAATTCAATAGATAATTTCTATAAAGCCTCTCGTAATCTCAACAAGCTTCTGGAACAAAATACATCCAGAATCGATTCTACTACCGAAAGGTTTGCCCGTGCGTCAAGCCGGCTGGAATCGTTTGTGGATCAACTTGACACATTATCGATGTCGGCCCGTGAATTTGCCGATCGCATGAATTCTCCGGAGGGGACGCTGCAGCTCCTTATGGAAGATCGGCGCCTCTATGACGATTTACGAAAAACGACCAACAACCTTGATGACCTTATAAATGACATCCGAGCAAATCCAAAAAAATACATCAATTTGACAGTGGAGATTTTCTAAAGTATGAGCAAGTTCAAACTGGCTTTTGGTATTCATAATCATCAACCGGTGGGAAATTTTCAAGCCGTATTTGATGAAGCCCATAAGAGATCCTATCTTCCCTTTCTTGAATTAACAAGAAAATTTGAGAACTTTCGCTTTTCATTGCATCAGTCAGGTATTCTCTGGAAATGGCAGCAGGAAACCCACCCGGAATTCTTTGAACTGATTGGCGATCTTGTGGATAGAGGTCAGGTTGAACTTTTAACCGGCGGCTTTTATGAACCGATTCTCATTTCGATTCCCGAAAGGGACAGCAAGGGTCAGATTACAATGCTTAACGAATATATCCATAAGCAATTTGAACAAACTCCGTGTGGCCTCTGGCTGACCGAACGGATCTGGGAACCGCACCTTCCGAAAATGCTCAATGAATCCGGGATCAAATATCTTTCAATAGATGACACTCATTTTATATATGCCGGGTTTGAACAAAACCAGTTGACCGGCCCCTTCATCACTGAAAGCGAAGGTTATAAAGTAACCCTTTTACCGATTCAAAAAAGGTTAAGATATTTAATCCCCTTTGGTACAGTAGATGAAGTAATTGCAGAACTGAAAGAGCAGGCCGAACGCAACCCTGATGGGCTGGCTGTATATGCCGATGACGGCGAAAAATTCGGTGTCTGGCCCAATACTTATAAGCATTGTTTTGAAGATGGCTGGCTGGAAGAATTCTTTGAAGCTCTTGTTGAAAACAGCGACTGGTTGGAAATTATCCCCCTTGGTGAAGCGGCAATATTAAAACCAGTTGGGCGGGCATATATTCCTTCCGCTTCTTATGAGGAAATGCTTCAATGGGCGCTTCCGCCCAGAGCTTTTCTTGAATATGAACATTTCGAAGAGCTTCTTAAAGAAGATAAACTCTGGGAAAGATACGGGCGTTTTGTTCGGGGCGGGCACTGGCGCGGATTTTTAACCAAGTATGACGAAGCTAATCTGATGCATAAAAAGATGCTCTCTGTTTCTGATAAATTGGGAAAATATATTTCTGAACATCCAAACAAGGCAGATGAAACTCTAAAAGCCAAAAAGAAATTGTATGCCGGCCAATGCAACTGTCCCTACTGGCATGGGGTTTTTGGCGGTTTATACCTGCCGCATATCAGACAAGCAATTTATTCCAACCTTATTCAGGCGGATACGATGATTTCCGAGCTTGATGGTGGAAGAAAATACAGTATTACCACAACAGATTTTATCGCCGATGGCCATGATGAAGTAGTTATCGAATCTGATAATTTTACCGCTGTCATTAAACCTGATCGGGGAGCCGGGTTAATTCATCTTGCCCTTAACAAGTACAACATTGATCCGACCGATACTTTAACCCGCCGCAAAGAGGGTTATCATTTAAAATTAGATAGAGCGGTGACTAATGCTATTTACGATAAGACAGCTTCGATTCATGATGTGGTTTTAGCCAAAGAAGAAGGCTTAAAAAATCTTCTGATTGAGGACTGGTATCTGAAAAGATGCATGATAGATCATTTCTTCACCGATGATGTTGATTTTAATCGTTTTAAATCCTGCCAGTATGGCGAAGAAGGTGATTTTATCGTCGAGCCTTATGAATATGAGATTTACGAAAATAATCATGTAGCTGAATTTATCCGGCTCGGACATCTCTGGCGCTACGATGGGGTTATTGCTCTTAAAGTAGTAAAAAGATATTCTATTGATGAAAATTCAAATCAAATTTTGGTCAGTTACGAACTCTCCTGTCCCAATGGAGAAAGGCCGGTTGTCAATTTCGGAGTGGAAAATAATTTCAATTTCCAGGCTGGACATGCCGAGGATAGATTTATACTGATTGACAATAAGCGCCATAATAACTGCTTTCTCGATTCGGAAGGGTCGTATTTCCAGGTCGGTAATATCAGCCTGATCGATGAATACCGCCAGGTGGGGATAGCCCTTTCAGCTGACCGACCCTCTGATATATGGCATCTCCCTATTTATACTGTCTCTTTATCCGAAGGCGGGTTTGAAAAGGTTTATCAGGGAACAACTCTGATAAATAAATTCCGATTGGAATTGTCGGAATCGCCGACTTTTATAAACCTTCGCCTACATGCCGGAGCTGTTAATCAGATTCCGGGAAGTATTAAGACATCAACGGCGGTCAATAAATAGGGATTTTAGAAAATTATTCTTAATCGAGTAGAGGGTGGCTTTATGCCGCCCTTTTTACTATTAAATCTACGGCGGAGACAAGTCCCGCCTCTACGCGAGATTATATATCCCCTGTAAAATTCTTTTGTCTTTAGCATCAAAACAAGCTATTATAAACAGATGCTGGATCAAATTATAAATATAGCTTGCAGTTCAAAACGTTGTGTCGTTCTGACCGGGGCCGGAATTTCAGCCGAATCAGGAGTGCCTACTTTTCGAGGTAAGGAGGGGCTTTGGGGAAAATTCAGACCCGAGGAACTGGCTACAATGGAAGCCTTTATGGCTAATCCCAAAATTGTCTGGGAATGGTATAACTGGCGCCGTCAGTTAATAAGTGAAGTCAAACCGAACCCAGGGCATTATGCCATTGCTGAAATGGCAAATTTATTTGATCATTTTACCCTGATTACACAGAATGTAGACGATCTCCACCGAATTGCGGGTTCAAACAGCATTCTTGAACTTCATGGCAATATAAGCAAAAACAAATGTCTGCAATGTTCAGAGCCTTATCCCGATGATATTACTATCAGTCCCGAAGAAATCCCCGCCTGTCCCAAATGCGGTGGGCCGATCAGGCCCGATGTCGTCTGGTTTGGGGAGATGCTCAATGCTAAAATAATTCAAAAGGCTTTTGATGAATCATCAAGAGCTGACCTCTTTTTGTCAATTGGCACTTCGGCTGTTGTACAGCCGGCAGCCTCTCTACCGATAGAAGCCAAGAGATCTCAGGCTACTCTGGTTGAGGTTAATGTCAGCAGAACTCCCGTGACATCAATAACCGATTTTTTTGTAGCTGAACCATCGGGTGAATTTTTGCCAAAATTGGTTGAAGGTATTAAAAGCAGGAATTATGCAGCGAGATGAAACAAATCCATGAGCCCCATGTATAAAAAGCAGGTAATCTGCATGACTCAGTTTATGAAATTTATGAAAAAACAATTTATTTTCATCCTCGCCATAATTCTTCTGGTTTCAAGCGGTTGTGTCTATTACAACACATTTTATAATGCCAGGCAGGCTTTTAATGATGCGGAAAAAACCCGGAAATCGAGCGGGTATAGCCAGCAAAAAATTAATCAGAGTCAATATAAAGTAGCTATAGAGAAATCTTTAAAAATCGTTGAAAACTATCCCAACTCGAAATATTACGATGATGCCCTATATGTTCTCGGTGTTTCATACTATTACACTAATCAATATAGCAAAGCTGAACGTAGATTCAGGGAGATTATTGCCAATTACGAAAATTCAAAATACATCAATGATGCTTATTTATATAGAGCAAAATCAAAATTGGAATTGGGGGAGACTGAAGAGGCTATGGAGGCTTTTGAAGATCTCTTAAATGAGGATCTTAGCCGTGAATTTAAAGCAGAAGCGGCTATGGGGTTAGCCATGTATAACTTCCAAAACCGTCGTTTTGATGATTCCAAACGTTATTTTCTGGCTATCAGGGATACTCTCGGTTCGGGCTCTGAGAAAAAAGTAGCCCAGCAATATATTGCTGATGGTTATTTTGAACAGTTCCGCTTCGAAGATGCCAGGGGAGCTTATCTTCAGATTCTTGGTATGGATCCGGATTTAAATGAACGCTATCATGCTCTGGTAAGAGCATCAGCTTGTTCCTATCGCTTATTGAAAATTGAAGAGGGACTTGATTATATAAATACACTGATGAAAGACGAGAGATACTTTGACTCTCTTTATGTTCTCATGATGAATTTAGCCGAAGGTTATGAATATGAGGCTGATGTAGAACAGGCAGAGGCGATATATCAAAAAGTAGCTAATGAAAGCAAGCAAAATTTATTATCTCAGACAGCAAATTATCGGTTGGGATTAATTTATCAATATGACTTTGATGACTTATCCAAAGCCAAAGAATATTATGATGCTGCTGCTCTCAAAGGAAAAACAACGGAAAATGGTCAACTGGCAATTCAAAAATCCGCCGATATAGGAAAACTTGATGAGTTCGTAAGAACAATTACAATTGATTCCACAACGACTCTGGAAATGATTGATGAAGCTGCCTACATCCAGTACCAATTAGCCGAACTTCTCTGGTTTAAGCTGAATAAGCCGGACACGGCCATTTTGGAAATGCAGTATGTTGTTGATTCTTTCCCTATGTCTTATGACGCCCCTAAAGCCATGATTGCCTTATCACAAATGGTTCTTGACTATGAGAGTGATACAGCAAAATCAGATTCAATTATTCATGCCATGTTGTCTGAATACCCTCATTCGGACTATGTTCCAGAAGCTCTGGAATATTTGGGATTACTTGGTACAGAAGCTGATACCGGTTATGCCGGCGCCTACCTTAAAAAAGCTGAAGAATATCTGATTAATGAACAGAATATTGATTCTGCCCGTTATTATTATCAGATTATTGTAGATCGTTTTACGGAATCAGAATATTATCTAAGAGCCAAATTTGCTTTGATATGGATGACCGAAATGTATGAAAGCCCTGGTGATTCCTCGGTTATTTTTGCTTACAATGAGTTTGTGGACTCATTTCCCGGTAATGAATGGACAACATTAGCCACAACCAGAACTAATTACCGTCCTCAAACACAAAGATCGGATTTAAATGATAATGTCCCGGATACAATTGTAAGGGATGATGGTACCATTGTTGTAGACAGTCAGGTAATTTCAGGTGATTCAGTTGTTGGATGGGTTGATCCTGAGGCATCGCTGTACATTGACCCCAATGGTGGATCAGCTTTATCGCTACCATCCAAAGTAAAAATTTTGGAACAGAGGCAGGAATTTGTATATCCCACAGAAGCCTATTCTTCGGCCTGGCAAGGCGAACTCGTATTTCAAATTCAGCTTGATTTTTCCGGAGAGGTTATAGATCTTGTCCAAAAAACATGGTCCGAAATTGATGAAATTAATATCCGAGCTGAAGAAACTATGAGATCGACAATATTTGATACTCAGGATATTCCTCCTGAAGCTATCAGTCTCTGGTATGTTTATAGGTTTAAAGTTATTTTGCCGAGTCACCTGAAATGATAAAACCGGCGTGCATTGACACGTATATAATAAAAAGAAAATCATTGGGGGGAAGTTACTTTTCTCTCGATATCGGTCCCTTCTCAAAGATGAAATCCTGTCGTCCGGGGCATTTTGTGCATATTAGAATCCCTTCACAGGAAATCCTCTTTCGCCGCCCAATGTCGGTTGCCGGAATTTCGGTTGAGGATAAATCAATTCAGGTTATAGTAAAAATTTTGGGGCGGGGAACAAGCTTAATGAGCCGTATGCAGACTGGCGAACCGGTAAATATTCTTGGCCCTCTCGGTGTTCCATTTACATTGCCCACTAAAAATAAACGAATTCTTATTGCAGCAGGTGGAGTCGGGGTGCCGCCGCTTATATATCTGGTTGAAGAGATGATTCAAAAGGGATTTAAACCTGATAACATAAATTTCTTTTATGGAGGTAGATCTTCAGAAGATATCATCATTCGCTCTCGTATTAAAAAAACTGGCGTAAGCTTTTATCCGGTAACCGAGGATGGTTCATTCGGGGTAAAAGGTTTGGTCACCAAGCCTATAACAGCTTTCCTCAATGATCATAATGATGGAAAAAACTATATTTTCGGATGCGGACCAGAGGGAATGCTTAAAGCGGTTGATAAAATTGGTTGTGAACATAAAATTGATGGACAATTGTCACTTGAAGCTCCTATGCCATGTGGTCTTGGGATTTGTCTTGGGTGCGTGGTAGCATTAACTAAAGGTGGTCATGCCAGGGTTTGTGTGGAAGGACCGGTTTTTAAAATTGGCGAGGTGGCGCTGTGAAACCGGATATGAAAGTAAATATTGCCGGAGTGGAGTTTGCTAACCCGATCATGACTGCTTCGGGATGCTGCGGATATGGCGAAGAATTGAGTCAGCTTTTCCCTCTTAAAAAATTAGGGGCTTTAGTCACAAAATCAATTACTCTTGCTCCAAGATTGGGGCATCCGCCGCCAAGAACAGCAGAGACCACCGCCGGGATGTTAAATGCTATTGGATTGGCCAATGTCGGCATTGATAATTTTATTTGCGATAAAATTTTATTCCTTAAAAAATGCGGTACAAAAATTGTTGTCAATGTAGCCGGTTCAAAATTGGAAGAATATGTCGAGGTTTGTTCTCGACTCAATGATCACGATACTGTTGACATGGTTGAATTGAATATAAGCTGCCCTAATGTTAACGAAGGGGGAATGGAATTCGGCTCCGATCCGGTTATGACAGAAAAATTGGTTAAAGCTGTTAAAAAAGTATTTAATAGACCAATTATTGCCAAGTTATCACCGAACGTTACCAGTATCGTAGTTATTGCTAAAGCTGCGGAACAGGGAGGAGCTGATGTTCTGTCTCTGATCAACTCATTAGTTGGAACCAGTATTGATCTAAAAACCTGGCGGCCAAAAATTACCTTTAATAAAGGGGGGTTAACCGGCCCAGCCATTAAACCGGTTGCCCTGGCTATGGTTGATGCTGTTTATAATAAAACCAGGCTTCCCATTATCGGAATCGGTGGGATAAGCTGCGCTGAGGATGTGATTGAGTTTATGTTATGCGGAGCAACTGCTGTTCAAATTGGGACAGCTCTGTTCATAGAGCCTGATCTGCCCGTTAAAATCCAATCCGGATTGGAAGAGTACTTAAAAAATAGAGGATTGAACTCTATTCTTGATCTTAAAGGAAAAGTTAGGAAATATTAATGAAAGCTTTGGATAAATTACAGAGTATTCAGGAAGAAAATAAATCAATGATCTGCCTGGGATTAGATCTTGATATTAAGCGTATGCCCCCCGATTACACCAAGAATCCCAAAGGCATGTTTGATTTTGCCATGAAAATTGTCGAAGCCACCTCCGATCAGGTATGCGCTTACAAACCTAATCTCGCTTTTTATGAATCATTCGGTACTGGTGGTATTTCAATTCTTAAAATGATAATAGACCGTATACCTGATAATATTCCTATAATTGTCGATGCCAAACGAGGGGATATCGGTAATACCGCTTCTCACTATGCCCAGGCTTTATTTGAAGTTTTAAACGCTGACTGGGTGACAGTAAATCCATATATGGGATATGATTCTCTTCGACCGTTTCTTGAATACAAGGACAAAGGGACTTTTATCCTCTGTTTAACTTCTAACCCGGGGTCAAGAGATTTTCAGGTTCTCAAAGTTGATAATAAACCTCTATATGAGATAGTTGCCGAAAAAGTAGTTTATTGGAATAAATCCGGCAATTGCGGACTGGTAGTTGGCGCTACTGCACCTGAACAATTAAAAGAGATACGAACTATAGCTGAAGATATGCCTCTCCTCATTCCCGGTGTGGGAGCCCAGGGAGGATCACTGGAAGACGCCACAATCAACGGGACAGATCGTTTCAGTAAGATTGCCCTGATTAATGTTTCGCGTTCAGTTTTATACGCCGGAAGCGGTGAAAATTTTGCGGACTGCGCCCGGGAAGAGTTATTAAAGTTAAATAGTAAAGTAACCAGTATTCGCAACAACAGCAATCGTGAAGACAAGGCTAATCTACAGGTAAACCATCAGCAGGAAAATAAAAGAACTGAAAAAATAATCGTCCGTGAACAGCCGGATCAACTTGAAATAGTACCTCAAAAATCAGAAAAGATATTAAACAGTGTTAAATTAGACACAACCCCTGCTCTACCTGAAGAAAAACATGAACCGGTAGTACCTCCCGAAAAAGACAACGCTTATCCTCAAGTGTCGGAACGTCAGGTTTCACAACAGGCAATTGATAATAATCATCAAACTAAAAACTTAACCCATGCCCAGTATGAACATAAACAGGAACCTGATGCGGCTGCCAAAGAAAACAATTATCAGCCACAAAAACCGGAGCCTGTAAGATTTGATACTCAGAAG
>CAYPUP010000051.1:0-9622 GCA_964413795.1 uncultured Ignavibacteriales bacterium | reverse complement strand
TATGATAAAGATATTGGATAGAATAAAAAATTTAAGACCCTACAAAGCCGGTAAGCCGATTTCCGAATTAGCCCGGGAAAAAAATCTTAAAAAGATAATCAAACTGGCTTCCAACGAAAACCCTCTTGGCCCATCCCCCAAAGCGGTCGAAGCGATTAAAAAGAATATCTGGAATCTTCACCGCTATGTCGATCCAACGGCTAATGAAATGGTAATGGCAATCTCTGAAAAATATAATATACAGCCTCAGCATATCATCTGTGGTAATGGAACCGATTCTCTGATCGCTGATATCGTTGCGGCTTTTTCAGATCCGAGAGACGAGGTTCTTACTTCAGAAGGTTCGTTTATCGGCATTTATGTCAGCACCAATAAACAGGGACGGATATTAAAACAGGTTCCTCTCAAAGATTATGCCTATGATTTAAATACTATTTCTAATGCTATTTCAGAGAAAACCAAAGTGGTCTTTTTGGCCAATCCGAATAATCCGACCGGAACGATGTTCACCGGAACTGAATTTGAACAGTTTATGCAAAAAATACCTGACACTGTAATTGTTATTCTTGATGAAGCCTACGAAGCCTATGCCAGGGAATTCGATGATTATCCGGTAGGTGTAAATTACTGGTACGATAATTTACTAGTGACCAGAACCCTTTCAAAAGTATATGGCCTGGGGGGATTGCGAATTGGATATACGGTCGGACCGGAATATCTCATTTCCGCCTTAGCTAAATATAAACTCCCCTTTGAACCGAACTGTCTGGCTCAGGTGGCAGCCGTGGCCGCCTTGAATGATGATGAATTCCTCAACGAAACGGTAGCGACCAACAGAAGATCATTAAAAGTGATGAGAGATAAATTCGATACCCTTGGAATTGCCTACGTTGAATCGGCAACTAATTTTCTTTTGATGCTTATGCCTTCGGAATCATTTGCTGAGGGATTTAATAATAATTGTTTGAACAAGGGATTGATTGTCCGCCATGTGGAACCTTTTGGTATTCCCAATGGGATAAGAATTAATTCTGGCACCGATGAAGAGACTAAATTAGCCCTGGAAATAATTGAGGAAGTTTACACTAAGATGGCTGCTTTCACTCCTCCGGGAAAATCAAAGGCATCAGTCTTCTAATTTATAAAGAACAATTTTATTAAAGTGACGTTGTCACCCTATTGATCCCCGGCAGTATTTTGTAAAGTCAGGTTGTCAATCAATACATCCGAGGGATTATCAAGGGCAAATTTAACCGCATCGGCGACAACCGTAGGTTTCATCATACTCTTAAAATCCCACTCACCCGGAACATCTTTCCAGATATCAGTCGCCGTTCCTCCCGGATAAATATTGATAACCCTAATCCCTTTAGGTTGTAATTCACCCCTGATACTCTGAGTGAAACCCTCCATAGCATACTTACTCATGCAGTAAGCGCTCCACTTGGTATATCCTTTGCGGGAAGCGGTCGAGAGAATATTTAATATTGATGATCCTTTTCTTAATAATGGGAGAAGCTTTTGAGTTAATAAGAATGATGCGGTCACATTTATAAAGAAAATATTGTTCCATTCCTCAAGCGTTATTTCTTCAAACGGTTTTACCAGCGTTATCCCGGCATTGTTAATTATTGCTTTAATCGATTTTGTTCCGATTTCATCAATAAGATAATCGACTCCTTTAGTATTACTTAAATCAGCTACTATCTTTGTAGCTTTACTGCCCTTCTTTTCAACAAGCTGGGCAGTTTTATCGAGCGCCTTTTTATCACGGCCGTGAATTATAACTTCCTTATCTTTATCAGCCAGCATTATTGCAATTGCTCTTCCAATTCCCCTACTGGCACCTGTTATCAGATATCTATCCACGAATTATTCTCCAAAATTATAATTTACGCAGGGTGAACCGGTTATTAAATGTCTCCCAGAGGCGGAGCCTGTTTATTTCATGTTCAATATTTTTTTCTATTTTAGGGAATAATATTTTAATTATGTTTTCCCCGGTGCTGATTTCGTTATTGAAATCGTCCGTATCAAGATCAAGGTGTTTAAAATCCCATTCCTTCAAAGCAGTTTTCATACCAATGACAAATTTATCCAATGGAAACAGTGTTCCGTTTTTTTCGTCAATTTTTCCCATAATAGTCGGTTCTATTTTATAACGATGCCCATGACCGTTGGGATTATTGCATTTGCCATAAATAGATATATTCTCATTATCAGTCAATTTATCAGTATGCAGCCGGTGAGCTGCCTGGAAGTGATCGACCACGCCTATTGCACAACGATCATTATTGGCGAATTCAGCAAAAAACCACGGGTTCTCCCACAGGCGAATTCTGCTTACCGGCAAAGAGCCCGAAAGCCTATTATAAATAAATCGGGAGAGACATTCAGTAGTAATTGGGATATTTTTTAACTCCGGGACATCAAGATTAAGGTTCTTGTGATCCATCAGATCATAGATTGATTTTATCACCAAATGGGAAACATTATCCGGAACAATCATCCCTGAGTCAGAATCTATTTCTCCCCCCAAAGTTACTCGCAAGCGATAGCCATGCCCATGCCCCGACTTGGACGAGGCGGTTCCAAAAAGCTTTCCATTCTCTTCATCTGACAAATGCGGTGATCTTGTCGAACGGGCGGCAGAGAATGATGTCCAGAGATGCCGTTCGACTCTTCCATCCGAATAAGCAGTAGCTTCGTTATTTTCGGATTCCACAACATGACAGGCAACAGGCATCGCCTGTTCATTTCTGAATAACGGAACTGCTTCAGCCAATAGCTGCTTTGCAACATTTTCAGGAGTCGGGACAACTTCATCAAACGGCTTGGTATCAAGATTCAGAAATTTATGATCATAGCGGCTGTTGAGAATATTATTTATTTTTTCTTTGATAATCGCGACATTAATAATCATTCCGGTTTTGGGATCGACATCTCCATTGAAAATAAAATAAGCGACAAAGTTACTTCCGTATCCATGAGAACCTCCACATCGCATCCCAAAATACTCGGTGTTTTTTTTGTCAGACCATTTGGGATTGTAGTACCGATAGGACGATGAAAACTCAAATCTTTTGCTTAGAGTAAGATACATCATTACCTCAGGTGTTGCTTATCAGACTGAAAAATTCCGCCCGAGTCGAGGGATCATCATGGAACTCGCCCATTAGATACGATGTCGTCATCGATGAGTTCTGTTTTTCAACTCCGCGCATCATCATACACAGATGCTTGGCTTCGATAACAACCGCCACACCTTGAGCCTCAGTATATTTCTGAATTGATTCGGCGATCTGTTTGGTAAGTTTTTCCTGAATCTGCAGACGGCGGGCAAAGACATCAACCAGACGGGCAACTTTGGAGAGTCCCAGTACTTTTTTATCGGGGATATAGGCTACATGGCATTTCCCGATAAACGGCAGCAGATGATGCTCGCACATAGAATAAAGCTCGATATTTTTAACCAGAACAATCTCCTGCGTATCCGCTTCAAACAGGGCTTTATTAACAACCGCATCAATATCCTGCTGATAACCCTGAGTCAGAAATTGTAGCGCTTTGGCCGCTCTTTTGGGGGTATTTAGCAGACCCTCGCGATTAACATCCTCCCCTATCGAGGTCAAAAGGTGGCGATAGAGTTCTTCTATTTTTGCATTTGAAGTATCCATATTTTACAATCCTTAATTAGTTATGTTAAAGCTGAATTATCCAAAATTACATAATCAATAACCTTTTGTACAGTCGTAAGTTCAAATAATTTTTTTAAGTCAATATATGAAAATTGACCAATTATTATTGATGATATAATCTAAAATGGGTATCATTGGCATATAAACATTATGAGAACTTTAGTCTACATATCATTTATACATCTAATAGTCACTTGTTTCAGCAGTGATATATGCTCCAAACCTTATCCCTGGCTGGATAATTACAATGACTCCAATTCAATTGAAAACAGAATTCCTCCTATCGATGGATACAGGAGAACAGATGCCATCCAAAATTCATTCACCAAGTGGCTTCGTCGGCTACCCTTAAAAGATGAAAATGCTAAAGTCTATCTCTATAATGGAGAAGAGAAAAGCAACAAAGTTGCTCATGCCGTAATCGATATTGATACCGGCGACAAAGATTTGCAGCAATGCGCCGATGCAGTAATTCGCTTTCGGGCTGAATATTTATTTTCACAAAATAAATTGGATGACATTCAGTTCAATTTTACCAATGGAGATACAGCTTTGTTCAGGCAATGGATATACGGCTTTCGTCCAGTTGTTAATGGCAACAATGTAAACTGGGTAAAAACTAATAGTATTGATTCCAGCTACACTTCATTTAGAGATTACTTAAATACAATATTTATGTACTGCGGAACATATTCATTAAGTAAAGAACTCGTTCCGGTGAAAGATACCAGGGATATCCAGGCTGGGGATATTTTCATTCAGGGTGGCTTCCCCGGACATGCAATAATTGTTTTGGATATCATTGAAAATAATAAAAAAAACAAAGCCTTCCTGTTAGCTCAGGGATTTACTCCTGCCCAGGATATTCATATACTCAAAAACCCTGATAACCCGCAACTAAGCCCCTGGTATGATAATGATTTTGGAGAAATATTGAGAACTCCTGAATGGACTTTTAAGAAAACAGATTTGAAAAGATTCAAATAGAATCTTGAAGTTTTTTCAATCTTTCCCTGGCGTCATTAATTTCTAGAATTCCTTCATCAGCGTTACCCCAGATACCAAGGAATTTTTCATACTGTTCGATTGCTTTGTGGTTCCATCCTGACTCTTCATAAGCCTGCCCAAGATAGTAATAAGCTATAACCGCATCAGCCGCAAATTTTACCCTGCTTATATTATATTTACTCAGCATCTCCTCAAGCAAATTAACGGCATTTTCAAACCGCCCGGCTTCCAGATACCCTCTGGCAATCCAGAGCTTGTCGCAAAAAACATAATTGACATCATTTGATTGTTCAAAGGATCTGGCGGCTGATTTAGCCTCTTTTTTTGCTAAAGAGATCATGGCAATAATAAATTTATTTAATTTATCCGGATTATGTAATTGGCTGTTTTGAAGTTCGTTTTCTATCTTATTTAAAACACTATCACCTTTTGTAATCTCATTATTTTTAATATACAAGTAAGCCTGCAGCCCCATCAATTTTAATTTCAAGCGGGTATTCTTATCGGTATTAGCCGCAACTTCAATGGCTTCATTTATTTTTTTAACACTTGCTTTATAATCCCTAAGATAAACTCCATAGACCATAGCACATTGGCTCAACTTTAGAGCCACCAAAGTGTCATTACCCAACTCCAATCTATCAGATTCAATACCTACTTCCAAAATCCGTAAAGCCTCTTTGAATTTCCCCTGATAGAGCGGAATACCAGCTAATGCCAAACGGCCGATAGAACGGATATTTTTATCATTATATGAAGCCAGTGCTTGATATTGTTTTTCAGCTTCAGGATAATTTTCAAGATAGAGATAGGTATTGCCAAGGTTGTTAATTGAAAGGATAAAATCAGGGTCCAGACCAAGAGCCTTTTTATAGGCAACTACGGCTTCGTCAAGTTTGCCGTTTAAACAGTAAAGTTCCCCCTTGCTGTCATAGGGATTTGGTTCTTTTGGAGCCAGCTCAATATATTTATTTATAGCCCAAATCGATTTTTCAAAATCACCGAGATCGTTATAAACATAAGCCAGTTCGTTGTAGGGATCTTTAAACAGGGGATCAATCTCGGTTGACTGTAAAAAGACATTGATTGCTTTTTCAAGTTGATTAATGGCCATATACCGACGGCCAAGTTGGAAAAGAGCATTCTTATCATCCGGTTCATTATTTACAATGTCTTTGAGAATTTCCACATAACGGTTGTCATCTCCGGAAATTTCAGCCTGCAGCAATTTGAGGTAGCTTTTTTCTTTCTGGGTAATATTATCGGAATATTTATCCGCCTGATCAGCCAGCCGTTTTCTTTCTTCTCCTGTTTTGCGCCAGGCTAATTCATAATAGGCTATTGCAAAAGTGGAATCATACTCAATGGCTTTAGCAAAATTATACTCTGCTTCGCTCCAATAGTGCTTCGATAGATTTTCCATCCCGATTAAATAATAGCGGTAGGCATCGGGGGAATGAGTAGTAACATCGGCAATGGCCAAATCTGGTTCATCCTCTGCTTCAGTCGGTAAGGAGAGATCTTTTCTGATCTCAACGGTAAGCTTATCAACAATTGAAAAAATATCATTATCAATATCCCCGGTCAATTGCTGAGCCGCTTCCACCTGACCGGTCTGCACATCAACCAATTGTGACGTGACCACAAATCTCGGTTTAATCTGTAGAATGCTTCCCAGCAGCATCCACTTTGCCCCGGCTTTTTCTGCCGCTTGAGTTGCTATCTCGCGGGTAGCCGATTTTTCCCCTTCTTTGCCCAATAATTTCATCACATCATATAACCGCTGGCTCGATACAACTTTGATATATTTTGATTCCGAAAGGTCGGTTATCAATAGATTAGTCAGAATTTCTCCCATACGCCCGGGATCATCTGGATCAATGAGATTTTCAAAATACATCACCGCCAAACGATTGTCGCTGACACTTTCTTTACCGAAAGAATTGATAATTAATTGCCAGGGTTTTATTATAAGAATGGAAATTACAATAACGATAATTATTCCAGAACCAATTAGATTTCTTTTGAAGTTGTTTTTTTTCTTTTTAATTATGGAAGCATTATCATCGATCTCTTTGAATGGAATACCTGTTTCTATCGAATGTTTGACTTTTTTAAGATCTGATAAAAAGTCTTCGGCAGATTTATACCTCGATTCAGGATCTTTTTCCAGAGCTTTATTGATGACTATCTGAAAACCGTCAGGGACTTCCTCTGGGAGTATTTCAGGATCCTCATTAAAAATGGCATACATGACAGCCTGATTATATTCTCCCCGGAATGGCATCTGACCAGTCAGCATTTCATATAAGATGACTCCCAGCGACCACAAATCAGATTGACTGGTAACATCCTTGCCGCTGGCTTGTTCCGGGGACATATAGCATAAAGTACCAAGGGTAGTGGAACCGGTAGTAAGTTTCGTTACTTTTTGTGTCACAGCGAGACCGAAATCAAGAATCCGGGTTCGCTTATCGGAATCAATTATTATATTCGAAGACTTAATATCCCGGTGAGTTATTCCCGATTTATGCGCCTTTGACAAGCCTTCGCATACCTGGACAGCAATGCTAATAATTTCATCAAAATTAAGGATGTCATTTTCAATTAAATCATCTAATGAATGCCCCTCGACATGTTCCATTACAAAAAACGGAAGATTATTATATTCACCAACTTCATAAATCGTTACAATATTAGGGTGGTTAAGTGCTGCTGCTGCCTGAGCTTCGCGCTTAAAACGAGAGATTAATTCCGTATCTGAAGAATATTTTGAAGGTAAAAATTTAAGGGCAACTTTTCTATTGAGCCTGGTATCATCGGCAAGATAAACTTCCCCCATTCCCCCGGCGCCGATTTTACTTACAATAATGTAATGTTTGATTATAGTTCCGGGTGTAATTGCATCATGATGATTCCCCGGTGAAATATTTTGATCTTCGCCAGTCATAATAATTTCCCAAATTGGATATTAGCAAACATGCCAAGATACAAAATTTTTATCAGGAATAAAACTTATTAAATTTAACGCCTCGGAATAGATTCTGCCTATGACGACGATTTTTTCAGTTCAAATTCAGGTTGTTCGGGCTTGATGATTACACCGTGATTATTGCGGCCATTCATTTTTACCTGAACCGGGTTTTGGAATTTTATCATTCGAGTAAATCGATAGCGTTTTTCTGTTATCTGTTTTTCCAGCCAACCCCAGTCAACAAAGCCGCCATCATCACCGGCTTCAACGGTGAAATAGCCAATTTCCATAGATGCCAGATTCTGGAAAAAATGCGTTCCCTGGGAAGGGGTAACCTTCATATCTTTAAAACCGGCTTCTACTATAACCTTGGCTCCGGAAATCTGATCCCATTTAACGGGGATACCCAGCCAGGGATCGGAAGATCCCCAGCGTCCCAGCCCAATTAAAATATACGGAATATTATTAGTGAGAAGCTGGTGGTTGATAATTCCAATTTCCTGAGCAATTTTTGGCGTATTCGCCCGTTCAAATTTATTAAAATCCACAACAACTATATGGTGAATATCATAATAAATCCCGTTTCCCAAAATCTGCCGGCTTTCACAGAGAAGATCTTTCTTTTCAAGCCCTTCAGTAGAAACCTGTTCCCATTCCGATCGAATTACCATCGGCCGCATCTGAACCACCCTGAATTCTTTTGGCTCTCCTTTTTTAACAGAGAGATTGGCGGCAAACTCAATTTCTACGGCTGCGCTCATGCTGTTTTTCCCAAGTTCCAGCATGTCTTCAAGAATTACCGGCAGAGGAAACAGATTATTTTTTAGAATTGGTGCAAAACTTACAATGCGAACTCCTTTGCGGGACAAGCCGTCATAAATAGAATGATTTTCAATGGAATATGTAGATCCAACAGAGCCCAAAGTATTATCCTTTTCAGCAGTCGCCAGATCGAATTTGGTAATTGCCGATTCATGTTCATAATTTGTCAAGCCGTGATTACTGCTGATTTCAAGAGCATAAAATTCTTTCTGAGAATATTTCAGAGTATCCTCTACCGATGAAAACTGAACCAGATGTTTAGGGAAGCTGGGACAAAAGCGTATTGTTGCACCTCCTTCGACAACAGTGGCGCCAAGCCCCAAAGCGATCGAAGCGATGCCATCTTCACCCTTCATCGGAGCAATGGGATAAAAATTATACGATTTGGCGACTCCGGCAAAATCGGGATAGAAACGATCAAAATGATGGGAACCAACCAGTTTTTGAATTATTACTGCCATCTTTTCTTCTTCAAGCCGATATGGTGTTGCCTGAATATACCTTTTAGCTGATTTGGAAAAAGTTGACGCATAAACAAGTTTAATTGCTTTGAGCAGTTCTTCAAGCCGAACTTGTTTCATTTCATGCGAGTTGGGTAGCATACAGGTAAGATAAACACCCGCGAATGGCTGGTGCTGGGAATCTTCAAGCAGGCTTGAGGATCTTACCGCGAGTGGATATTTCATCAAATCCAATACCGTTGATAGCTGATCGACAAAATTGTGTGGCATCGGAGAATCAATAAATTTTTCCTTAATTTCATTGTCATCTTCACACTGGATGGCAAAATCAAGAAGATTGCTCTGCTCCATAAATAGATCAAAGACATTTGTCCCTAAAACAATTGCCGGGGGGACTGAAACATTAATTCCATTATATTTATCAGCTATATCATACATATCAATAAGGGTGCCAAAAAATGCCAAACCACGCCCTTTTCCGCCCAATGAGCCGCCGCCGATTCGGGCAAAACTGGTTGATTCATCAAAGGTATTTGAATCGAAATCGACAATGATGCCCTTTTGCATCCTGGTTCTGAATTCTTTAAGGGCATTTATAAGATAATTCCTTAACTCATCGACTGAAGAATATTCTTTAACTGAACGAGGGCGTAATTTAT
>CAYPUP010000050.1:0-9803 GCA_964413795.1 uncultured Ignavibacteriales bacterium | reverse complement strand
GGGCAATCGCGGTCTTTATGATGGCATGAATGTAAAGGGAACACACAGCACAGCTGAGCTGGCTAAATTATTAAAAGCTCCGGTGGTGCTGGTTATAGATGTAACCAAAAGGACCAGAACAACTGCAGCAATTATAAACGGATGCAAGGATTTTGATCCGGACCTAAACCTCGCTGGTGTTATTCTAAATAATGTAGCCGGAAAAAGACATCAAAAAATAATTACTGATACTATTACAGAATTCTGCAACCTTCCGGTTCTTGGATCAATTCCAAAGCTTGGTAAAGAGGCCAATCTCATTCCCGGCAGACATCTTGGGCTTGTTCCCCCGACTGAATTTACAACTAATGATAATTTAACTTCTACTCTTTGCAGTATTACTGAAAAATACATTAATGTCGAAAAGATTTTAAGTATTGCAAAATCTGCTCCTGCTTTATCTGAAAAATTGCCGTCCAAAGAGACAATTAACCGTGGTGATGTAAAGGTAAGGATTGGATATTTTAAAGACTCAGTCTTTACTTTTTATTATCCGGATAATCTGGAAGCATTAGAAGAAAGCGGAGCCAAGTTAATACCGGTATCATCTGTTGATGATAAAAAACTACCTGAAATAGATGCTTTGTATATCGGCGGAGGATTTCCCGAAACTCATGCCAAACAGCTCGCTGCTAACCGGGAATTAATGAATGCAATAAAAGATAAAGCCAGATTAGGACTCCCGATTTATGCCGAATGCGGAGGACTTATTTATCTTTGTAATTCATTAAAGTGGAACGATGAATCATTTCCTATGGCAGGTCTTTTTGAGATTGATTTGCAAATGAATGAAAAACCGGTAGGGCATGGCTATACTGAAATCATCATTGACCAGCCCAACTCATATTATAATACCGGAGAAATATTGAAGGGTCATGAATTTCATTATTCCGGATCGGTTGTTAATCTGGATAATCAATTAGGCTGTATGGCTATGAGCAAAGGCGTGGGATTTGGTAATAAGCGTGATGGGTTGTATTATAAAAATGTTTTAGCCTGCTATACCCATATCCATGCTCTCGGGACAAAGTCATGGGCCTTTGCCTTAATACGCAATGCCAGAGAATATAACAAAAGCATGACCGCAGGGAAGACAACGGAAACGATATCCGATTCGGAGGCTGAAAGATATAGAGTAACGTTTTAGAATAAATATGTAAATTTTAAATAAAGGTTTTACAACAGGAACAACATGATGCTGCAAATCAGGTTTTAACTGTTTTGAAAAATAACACTTCGATGAAAGAGATACAGCATGGCTAAGATCGTAAAGAAAAAGAGTAAAGGTTTACGGGGACACAGTTTTAGTTCCAGTGGACATGGTGGTGTTCAGGAGACGGATCTTCGGCCATATTTTGTAGAAAAAAAACCACCATGTGGCGCAAATTGCCCCAATCATAATCCCATCAGGAAGTCCTTGATGTTGCTATCCAAGGCGGAAGCTTATGAGAAATCTAATGAACAGGCGTTAACTGAAGCCTGGCATACCTGGATGGAGAAGAGTCCGTTCCCATCAGTTTGCGGCCGGGTTTGCCCGCATCCTTGCGAAACAGAATGTAATCGTACCAAACTCGAAGGGGCTGTTTCAATAAATGCCTTCGAACGCTTCCTTGGTGATTTTGGACTGGAGAAAAAACTAGTACCAAAAAAATTAACCGAAGAAATCCGTTCGGAAAAAATTGCTGTAATTGGTTCCGGGCCGGCTGGAATGACAGCTGCTTATCATCTGGCTCGGCATGGTTATCCGGTGACAGTTTTTGAAGCCTTTCCCAAAGCGGGCGGTATGCTCCGGTATGGAATTCCCGATTATCGTTTACCCGGGGCTATTCTCGATGCGGAAATAAATCGTATCTGCGATATGGGCGTGGAACTGAAACTTAATACTATGATCGGTAAAGATATTAAGTACACAGATCTTCAGAAAGATTATAAAGCAATCTTTGTCGGATTGGGAGCTCATCAGGGTAATCTCCTTCGTCTTGAAGGTGAAAATGCTTACAATGTCTTTACCGGAACTGATTTCCTTTATCGCACCAATAGCGGCGAAAAAGTTGAAGTCGGAGATCATGTTGTTGTTATTGGTGGTGGTGATACGGCCATTGATGCAGCTCGTGTTTCTCGTCGATTGGGTGCTGAAGTTACTATCCTATACAGACGTACTAAAACCGAGATGCCGGCTATTGATCCTGAAATCGAAGGAGCAATCGAAGAAGGTGTTAAAATTGAATTTCT
Organism: uncultured Ignavibacteriales bacterium; assembly: GCA_964413795.1. GTDB lineage: Bacteria > Zixibacteria > MSB-5A5 > GN15 > FEB-12 > DAOWMZ01. The sequence goes on along the minus strand of CAYPUP010000050.1, from coordinate 7,532 downwards.
ATCCGCTCCGATTAAACTCTATAGAGAAAATGGTAAAGCTACCGGAATGAAATGCCAGCGTATGGAACTCGGTGAACCTGATTCTTCCGGGCGTCGACGTCCGGTGCCGATTGAAGGTGACACATATGATATGAAAATGTCAACTTTGATTGCGGCTATTTCCCAAGCTCCCAATTTTAAAGGCTTTGAAGATTTTATTGAAGGGCGCGACTGGATAAAAGTTGATGAACATTATAAAACCAAAGTTGACGGAGTTTACGCCGGCGGTGATAATATTAATCTTGATATTGCTATTACTGCTATTGCTCATGGCCGCTATGCTGCTGAAGCAATTCATGAAATGATCACCAGCGAAGTTACCTATGACCCCATGAAAGACTTAACCCTTGTCAAACCGGACACAATGGCTACTTCCTATTATGAGCAAAAAGAACGGGTGAAAATTCATGAGATGCCGGTTGAAGAACGTCTTAAAACAATGGACGCTGAGATAGTCAGCACTCTCACCGAAGAGGAAGCGTTGGCTGAATCAAAGAGATGTATGAGTTGCGGCAAGTGTTTTGATTGTGGAACCTGCTGGAGTTTCTGCCAGGAAAACGCCATTGTCAAACCATTGGTTAAAGGTGAGCCTTATAAAGTTAAAATGGAATTCTGCAAAGGGTGTAAGAAGTGTGCTGAAAACTGCCCTTGCGGATTTATTGAAATGCGGTAATATAATATGAATGTGAAGTCTTTTACGGAATATAATCAAATTTATTGGAGGTTATGAAATGGCTAAATTTGAATGGAATGAAATCAGTATTGATGTCGATGAAGACGGATTTATGGAAGAGCCGGAACAATGGAACGAGCGGGTTGCGTTAGCCCTGGCCAGCACTGAAGGTGTTGATGAACTTACCGAAGACCACTGGAAACTGGTACACTACCTGCGTGATTACTATTCAAAATTTGGTATCGCACCTATGATCCGGAAACTCTGCAAAGAGACTGGATTCCCGTTAAAAAAAGTATACGAGATGTTCCCCTCTGGACCAGCCAAAGGGGCTTGTAAAGTCGCCGGATTGGCCAAACCGACCGGTTGTGTGTAAAAAGAAATCAGGGTCTCCGGTTATTTTAATAGGTGGAGACCCTATTTTTATGCCATAGTCTGTTTTTATCAATTGTATCTTTTTAAAATAGCCGCAATGCGGCTGGTTTACTTGGGTAGATATGAAAGGTCATAATGTTGCCAGAACTAATAGTCAGGGAGAAAGATAAAATTATCGAACGCTGGGTGCAATTGATTGTTGAAACCTATCCTTCTCATAGCTCACGTTTCCTATTACAGCAAACTGATCGTTTTCAAAATCCGGTAGGCTATACTATTACAACTGAAACCGAAGCCCTGTTTCACTCCTTCCTCAATGATGATATTGATAATACCGGAGTTATCGCTCTGGATAATTTAATACGAGTTAGAACAGTTCAAAACTTTACTTCTGCTCAGGCCGTCGGATTTGTATTTTCTTTAAAACAGGCTATCAGGGAAGTTATCAATAAATGCAATCAGGTTGATATTTCTTTGAACGAGATTTTAACTCTTGAGACCAGAATTGATCAACTGGCTTTAAAAGCGTTTGACAGTTATATGAACTGCCGCGACAGGATCAATGAAATTCGGATAAAAGATATTAAGCGGCAGGCTTATTTATTTACTGATGCGAATAATTTCAAGAATGTGATACCACGGCAGAAGGAGCATGAGACAAATGATCCCACTTCATGTGAATAGCAGAGAAGGAGGAACCGGCCGATGAATCTTTTTGCAGCCTTACTTATTGTATGTGCTTTGACAGCTTTAGCTCTGATTGGAGCAGGCGCGGCTAATCTGGAATATCTTTTTGGAGTTATTATTCCGTATGCTGGAATAAGTATATTTTTGATTGGCCTGATCTATCGCGTGATCCACTGGGCTAAATCTCCGGTCCCTTTTCGCATTCCGACAACATGCGGACAACAGAAAAGTCTGACATGGATAAAACCAAACAATCTGGAGAGCCCCTATAATATCTGGGGAGTAATCGGAAGAATGTTTCTGGAGATATTTTTCTTTAGATCATTATTCCGCAATACCAGAGCTGAGGTCAAGGAAGGACCAAAAATTATATATAGCGCCAGCAAATGGCTGTGGGCTGCCGGACTGGCATTTCACTGGAGTTTTCTGGTTGTCATTATCAGGCATTTCCGTTTCTTTATCGAACCAGTACCTCAGATAATTTCTAATATAGAAAACCTTGATGGGTTCTTCCAGATTGGCTTGCCTATTTTATACATTACAGATCTCATTCTGGTTGGTGCTCTTGGTTATCTTTTTTTCAGAAGAGTTGTAATTCCCCAGGTAAGATATATTTCTTTGGTAGCCGATTATTTAGCTCTCTTTTTATTGGGAGCGATCGTCACCAGTGGTATATGCCTGCGTTATTACGATAAAACCGATATCGTTGGTATTAAAGAACTGGCAACGAATCTGTTAAATCTTACTCCGGTCATTCCGGAAGGAATCGGAGTAACTTTTTATATTCATCTATTCCTGGTCAGTTGTCTGCTCATGTATTTTCCGTTCAGCAAGCTTATGCACATGGGCGGCGTGTTTTTGAGTCCTACCAGGAATCTGGCTAACAACAATCGGGTAAAACGTCATATCAATCCCTGGAACCATGATGTGAAACTGCATACCTATGCCGAATACGAAGAAGAATTCCACGATGTAATGAAAGCTGCGGGTCTTCCGCTGGAGAAGGAGTAACTATGGTTGAAAAACATAAATCTCCGGAAGAAGTGGCGCAGATAGATCACAATCCCGGAAATAAATCCTGGATGGATCCATCCGTAAAATTTGAAAGAGGGACATTTAACTATGGTGCCGTTCCGGCCAGCACAACATATCTTGGGCAGCCATTTTCAAGAAAGTGGCAGCCAATGGATGATGACTGGCATTTACCCGATAACTGGCAGGAGATAATTCATAAGGGATTTAAAGAGCGCCTTGATAAGTATCGATCTTTTAAAGTCTTTATGGATATCTGTGTCCGTTGCGGTGCTTGCGCTGATAAATGCCATTTCTTTATAGGTTCCGGTGATCCTAAAAATATGCCGGTACTGAGAGCGGAATTGATGCGCTCTATCTATCGCAATGACTTTACTACGGTTGGTAAAATATTTGGAAAACTGGCTGGTGGAAGAAAGCTCACCAAAGAAGTAATTAAAGAATGGTTTTATTATTTCTATCAGTGTACCGAATGTCGTCGCTGTTCGGTTTTCTGTCCTTATGGAATTGATACTGCCGAGATAACCATGATGGGGCGCGAGCTTCTAAATCTTCTCGGACTTGATATTGACTGGATCTCCACTCCGGCATCGAACTGTTTCCGTACCGGAAATCACCTTGGCATCCAGCCGCATGGTTTCAAAGATAGTGTTGATTTTGCAGTAGATGATTTAGAGGAAATAACCGGGGTTAGAGTCGATGCACCGATCAATAAAAAAGGGGCTGAAGTATTATTCGTAGTGCCATCGGCTGACTATTTTGGCGACCCGCATTATTTTGGATTCCTCGGTTATCTTGCCCTCCTGCATGAAATCGGACTGGATTACACTTTCAGTACTTATGCTTCTGAGGGAGGCAACTTTGGATTGTTCCATTCATCAGATATGATGAAGCGCCTGAATTCCAAAATCTACATGGAAGCCAAGCGTCTCGGTGTGAAATGGATCCTTGGTGGTGAATGCGGACATATGTGGCGCGTGCTTCACCAGTACATGGACACGATGAACGGACCAGCTGATTTCCTTGAAGTACCGGTTAGCCCGGTAACGGGAACACGGTTTGAACATGCTCGATCCACAAAGATGGTTCATATATGTGAATTCACTGCTGATCTGATCAAGCATAATAAAATCAAACTTGATCCCAGCCGCAATGATCATTGGCGGGTGACTTTCCATGACTCCTGTAATCCCGCAAGAGCGATGGGGCTCATCGAAGAGCCACGCTATGTAATCAATAGTGTCTGTAATAACTTTTTTGAAATGCCTGAAAATACGATTAAAGAACAGACCTTCTGCTGTGGCAGTGGTTCCGGATTAGGGACCGATGAAAACTTTGAGATGCGTATGCGCGGTGGCTTGCCCCGGGCAAATGCGGTCAAGTATGTTAAAGAAAAACATGGCGTAAATATGCTGGCTTGTATCTGTGCTATTGATAAAGCAACCTTGCCACCATTACTGGAATACTGGGTGCCCGAGGTCAACGTATGCGGGATTCACGAATTAGTGGGGAATGCCCTGGTGATGAAAGGTGAAAATGATCGCACCACCGATTTGAGGCAAACTCCAATATTAGGAAAGGAGAAGACAGAAAATGCGTGATCGTTTTAAGATTATGCTTGGTCTGGTTATCTTCCTTATCCTGATAACTTTTCCTATATGGTATAATGTTGCCAGCGGTAAAGCCGGTTATGCTCCCGAACTGGAGAAACCGCTCAATGCTACTGAATGTGTACGCGAAACAGCCTATATGACATCTAACCATATGGACCTTCTCAATACCTGGCGCGATAAAGTCGTCAGGGAAGGTGAAAGAATGGATACTGATCAACATGGTAAAGAAATTGAAATGAGTCTGACGCAAAATTGTCTTGGTTGTCATACTAACAAAGATCAATTCTGTGATAAATGCCATAATTATCTTGGTATTGACCCCTATTGCTGGGACTGCCATGTTGATCCGAAGGAGGTGAAGTGATGAGTATAGATCGTAGGAAATTCATCAAAGCCTCAGGGTTGGCAGCATTAGGCTTGGTGGTTACATCGCCTAAAAAACTTTTGGCATCGGAAGATACGGCGGCTGTCGATTCGACCGCAGTTCAACAGATTCCTGCAACCGATGGCAAACCATTGGTTGGAAGTCGATGGGCGATGGTTATCGATTTGAAAAAGTGTCTTCAAGAAGAGGGCTGTACCGATTGTGTGGATGCCTGCAATATTGCTCATAATGTTCCTAAGTTTGATAATCGCAAAGATGAAATCAAATGGATCTGGAAAGAGAAATTCCACAATGCCTTCGAAGATGAGGGACATGAATATCTGGAAGAGCATGTGCTTCATACTCAGATTCCAATACTTTGCAATCATTGCGATAATCCTCCCTGTGTCAGAGTCTGCCCGACTGGGGCAACCTGGAAACGGGAGAAGGACGGCATCGTTATGATGGACTGGCATCGCTGTATCGGCTGCCGCTATTGTGTCGCCGCCTGTCCTTATGGTTCAAGAAGTTTTAACTGGCGTGATCCGCGCCCGTTTATTGATAAGATAAATCCTGAGTTCCCCACTCGCACCAGAGGTGTTGTCGAGAAATGTACTTTTTGTGAAGAGCGTTTGGCTAAAGGCAAGCTTCCCAGTTGTGTTGAAGCCTGCAAGGCCAAAGCTATTTTGTTCGGTGATCTCGAAGATCCCGAATCCGAAATCAGAAAAGTGCTGGCCGAAAACTTCACCATCCGGCGTAAACCGGGACTTGGCACTCAACCCGAAATCTACTATATAGTGTGAGGTATCAATGTTAGAGAAAGCACTGTCTGGAGATAAAAGATATTGGAGTTGGCTGGCGTTCCTGGGAGTAGTGATCTTTATTGGTCTGCTTAATTACCTGCGTCAGTATAACGAAGGTTTGCATATAACCGGTCTTAGCCGTGATGTCACCTGGGGATTTTATATTGCCCAGTTTACCTTTCTCGTTGGGGTGGCAGCCTCGGCGGTGATGGTTGTACTGCCTTATTATCTGCATAACTTTAAGACCTTTGGAAAAATTACAATCCTTGGGGAATTTCTGGCTATTGGTTCGGTTACTATGTGTATGCTGTTCATCTTTGTCGATATGGGACAGCCGTTTAGAATCGTAAATGTATTTTTGTACCCAACTCCGCATTCCATGATGTTCTGGGATACGGTAGCGCTGGGTGGTTATTTAGTGCTCAATATTATAATCAGCCATATCGCCCTGACCGCCGAGAGGAATTCTATCGCTCCGCCGAAATGGATTAAACCGATTATTATCCTCTCCATTCCCTGGGCCGTTAGTATTCATACTGTGACTGCCTTTTTGTATAGCGGTTTGGCTGCCCGTTCATTCTGGCTGACAGCTATTCTGGCTCCCCGGTTTCTGGCATCAGCCTTTGCTGCTGGTCCGGCATTGCTGGTTATTTTATGTCTCCTTCTTAAAAAGTTGACTAAATTCGATGCCGGTAAAGAAGCAATCGAAAAACTGGGAGTCATTATTACCTATGCAATGGCAATTAATGTCTTCTTTGTTTTGATGGAAATCTTTACGGCTGTTTATAGCAATATCCCGCATCATACCACTCATTTTGAATATCTCTTTTTTGGCTTGGACGGAAAGACCTTCCTTGTTCCGTGGATGTGGACCTCGGAATTATTAGCGGTAATTGCTCTTATTATCTTGCTGGTTCCATCCCTTAGAAAAAGCCATACAACCCTTGTGGTTGCCTGTATTGCTGTTTTTGTCTCTCTCTGGATTGATAAAGGAATGGGTTTGGTGATAACCGGATTTGTTCCCAATCCTCTTGGCATAGTTGCAGAATATAAACCAACTTTACCGGAGATTTCGATTACTTTGGCAGTTTATGCTATCGGAGCGTTAATTGTGACGGTATTGTACAAAATTGCTCTTTCAGTTCGAAAGCAATTGTCGGCTTAATGGAGCCGTAAAGGAAATAATTGGACAATTATAGTAATTGTCCTTGAAATTATTTATAAAGTTGTTACTTTTTGTATCAGGGGTTGCATTAAGCAACCCCTGAAGCAGTTATAAAAGAAAGATATGGAAAATAGTTCTGATGTTGTCATAATCGGAGGCGTTGCAGCCGGTCCAAAAACCGCGGCTACTTTAATGCGCCGAAATCACAAACTTAAAATAACTCTTTTCCAAAAAGATGAGAAGCTATCCTATGCTACTTGCGGGATGCCCTATTTTGCTTCCGGGGATGTTAACAGTTTTCAGGAACTGACCAGGACAAGCTATGGTGTTGTCAGGGATGCAGACTTTTTTGAGAATACCAAAGGCTTTAAAGCGATTACCCTTTCGGAAGTAATAAAAATTAACCGTGATAAAAAAACTGTAACAATTAAAAATCTCTCATCAGGTGAAACATACGAACATGGCTATGATAAATTAGTCATTGCCACCGGTGCACATCCGGTAAAACCTGTTTTCCCAATTGAAGATCATCCTAATATTCGTAATTTTGTGACGCCCGATGATGCTATCCATTTCCGAAAACTTGCTCAAACTGGGCAGATTGAAAAAGTGGCCGTTATAGGTGGCGGGTTTATCGGGTGCGAAGTAGCCGAAGCTGCGGCCGGGTTATGGGGGATAGATACAACTCTTATCGAACGTGAAAATCAATTACTACCTTATGTTCTTGATCCGGAAATGGCCGCATTGGTTAAAGCAGAAATGATTACTCAAGGGGTAAAAG
>CAYPUP010000049.1:0-9931 GCA_964413795.1 uncultured Ignavibacteriales bacterium | reverse complement strand
GGTTTGATTAAATTAAAAAAACAGCCGGGATAAGACCAACTGTTTTTTTATTTTAATATCGGTTAAGGCTGATATTACACGGGTACCACACAGCTGCTATGTACAATGTCAAGTCCATTCAGTTGTTGGGTACCCAAACATATTTCAATTACTCTAATACATAACACCAACCCGGGCAGTCAAAGAGGGATTAATCTTAGCATCTACTTTGCTGTTCCCCCCGGTGGGATAGGCTGAGTAACCAACCTCCAGAAGCCAGGCATGTTTTTTCAATGAGAAAAAAGCAAGTTCTACATTGGCTTTCGCCGACAAATAAGTTGTGGCTGAAGTCATCTCTGCTATATCCCAGGAAGCTAAACGGCCAACGCCAACACCAACACTCGGTTTTATGGCAAAACCGGATTGATGTTTATAAATAACAGGTTTTATCAGGATATTAAAATCGGCTAAAAAATTATTTAGACTATAAACATGCATATTATAAAGATCAAAAGCGGGTGAAATCATTATCCCGGGAGTAAGTTTAAATTCAAAAAAAACGCCAAAACTAATTGATGCCTGGAGGTCGAGCTCTCGTTGGGCGACCGTTAATTTCCCCGTATTGATTACCCCGACTTTAAACCCCACTCCCCCGTTTTTTATCTGATTTGGCATCGGCTTATTGGTATTGAATTGTGAAAATGAGGTCGATGAAAAAATAAAAAATATTAACAATGTCAGAAAAAACTTCCCTGATCGATTAATCATATAATATTCCTCTTTAGCGGTTCTATTAATATAAACGACAAATTCTGTCTTTTGTTAAGTCTGGAGCAGCATTATTTAGCTATAATAATTAAAAAAATATGATTGGGGTAAGGATTTTAACGAGCGGGGCTGTCAGAAAAGATTCCTGACAGCACAAAAAAATATGATTGGAGTAGAGGTTAATTTTGACTATATTCGATTGATATGGTATACCAGGTATTTGCCAGAAAATACAGACCGCAGACGTTTGAAGATGTTGTGGCTCAGGAACATGTCACAAAAACCCTTCAAAATGCGGTAAAAAATGATCGGATCGGATCAGGTTATCTGTTCTGTGGTCCTCGCGGTACGGGTAAAACTACAACGGCGAGATTACTAGCCAAATGCCTGAATTGCATTGAAGGTCCCACTCCTGTTCCCTGTGGCAAATGCTCGAACTGTAACGAGATAACATCGGGAACGTCTCTGGATGTACTCGAAATTGATGCCGCTTCCAATACCGGCGTTGATGATGTCAGGACTTTAAGAGAGAATGTCCGCTATCTGCCGACCTCGGGGAAAAAGAGGATCTTCATTATTGACGAAGTGCATCGCCTTTCGGGAGCTGCCTTTGATGCTTTGTTGAAAACGCTCGAAGAACCCCCTGCTCATGTGGTATTTGTTTTTGCCACCACCGAACCACTCAAAGTTCCCGAGACTATTTTATCCCGGACCCAGAGATTTGATTTCAAAAGAGTCTCCCCAGCCGATCTTGAGAAGCATCTCAAAAACATCGCTTACAAAGAGAATATTAAAATCGATGAAGTTTCATTAGCCTTATTAGCCCGCAAAGCGGATGGTTCGGTTCGGGATTCATTGTCATTATTGGATCAGGTAACCGCATTTGCCGGAAATAAAATCACCGAACAGGATGTTGTCGACGCCCTGGGATTGGTCGATCGCCAGATGCTTTTTAGTATTTGCGAAGCAGTTGCTGCCCGGGATGCCAAATCGATTCTGACTCATATTCGCAAAATCGAAGAGGCGGGAGTCGATGCCAAAGATTTTCTTTCGGAAATGCTGGATCATTTCAGGATCCTCATGATCCTTTCCACCGATAAAGAAGCAATCGAATTTCTGAATCTCGGAAAAGATGAGACCGAAGCCTATATCAAACAGGCTGATTATTTCAGCACCGGTGATTTAATTCGACTCCTCAAAATAGCCGCCGATATGATCCGTGACCTGAAAAGCGGTCTTGATGAACGGCTGGTTCTTGAAATGGGGGGCATCAGGATGGCTTCAATGGAAAGCACGGTAAGTTTTGAAGAAATTCTTGCCCACCTGAAACAGAACCCGATCTCAACCTCACATTCCAATTCAGATCTTTTCGGACCAGCTTCAAAAAAAAAAGATGACACCCAGATAAAATCGATAAATATCGTCAAAAGAAGCGAAACTTCTCCTGTGCGCAATGAAATCCCCGTACCAACATATTCGAAATCCATTAATATGCCGACAATTCAGTCCGGCTGGGATGGATTTATAACAACCCTAAAACAAAAAAGCAATATGCTGGCCTCGCAGCTATCTATGGCTGATGTGCGGGAGATCAGCGACAACAAATTGATTTTGTTTTTTGGAAGCAATGCTGCCACCTCTTTGCAGGTATGCCAGCGTTCTGATAATTTGAATCTGATAATGCAGGTATTAAGAGATTATTACAAAGCCAATATCGGTCTTAATTTTAAAATAGACCCTAATAAAAAAAGTACTCTACCTGGCAGCGACCATGAACAAAAAACAAAAGTTGATCTGAACCAGCTGGTGGAGAACTCTCCCCGTATAAAAATGTTAATTGATAAGATAGATGGTGAAATTATCGGGGTTAAACAGATCGAATCGACCCCAATATCTCGAAAGGAATAGAAGATGGGAAAAGGCGGATTAGGCAATATGGGCAATATGATGAAGCAGGTGCAGCAGATGCAGGCTAAGATGGAAGCAGCCCAGGCTGAGATGGCCGAAAAAGAAGTTGAGGGAACTGCCGGCGGTGGGATGGTAAAAGTTATCATCAACGGCAAGAATGAAGTTCTTTCGGTTGCAATCGATCCCGAAGTTGTAGTAAAAGATGATGTCGAAATGCTGCAGGATCTGGTTGCTGCTGCTGTAAATCAGGCTTTCCAAAAGGTTCAGGAAATGCAGGCAGAAATGATGTCAAATGTTACTGGTGGATTAAAAATTCCGGGAATGAATCTTCCTTTTTAAAAGAGTAATAAATGTTCAAATCAGCCTCTTCAATAGAAAAACTGGCCAAACAATTAGCCCGTTTGCCTGGGATCGGACGCAAATCCGCCACCCGGCTGGCGTATCATATTTTAAAATTGCCCAAAGAAGAAGCAATGGAACTGGCCGAGACAATTAAGGAAGTTAAAGAAAAAGTCGGCTTCTGCTCGATATGCTGTGATATCTCCGAGAATGATCCCTGCTATACCTGCACCGATCCATCGCGTGATCCCAGTATAATCTGTCTGGTGGAAGAATCACCTGATGCTGCCGCAATGGATAATGCAGAGGGGTTCAATGGCCGCTTTCATATCCTGGGGGGACGATTATCCCCGCTCGATGGGATCGGCCCGGATGATCTCAGGATTAAAGAGCTGCTTAATCGGATCAATGAGGATCTCAAAGAGGTTATTATCGCCACTAACCCCAATGTCGAGGGGGAAGCCACGGCGATATATTTATCACAACTTTTAAAACCATTAGGGGTAAAAGTTACAAGAATAGCTCGAGGCTTGCCGGTTGGGGCCGATCTTGAGTACGCCGATGCAATAACCTTAACACGCGCAATGGAAGGCCGTCAGGAAATTTAATAATCGATAATGAAAAAAAACCATATCAACAAAGTAATCTTATTTTCAATTATTGGTATTGTACTTCTATATGTAGCGCTGCAATTTCTGGGAACGGAATTTTATCGCAACGGTTGGTCGTTCGATCACTGGCAGTATCTCCCCTTCTGGTATCTGATTTCATGGATAATTATTTCAATTGTCATAGCAATTATTTTCATCTGGAATTACCAAATCATAGCTAAATTGCTTCAATCAAAAATGAGTAGCCTAATCGGCCTCTCGGTTATTGCCATCGTGTTGTTTATAGCACAGTATGATTCCTTTCTTTATGGAGGGGGAAATCTGAGAGCCGCCCAGATTGCCCAGACCGATTATATCGTATTACGGTGGTTTGAATTCGGGACAATCCTTCTGGCTGGATTGCTCAAGGAATTATATTCCCTTTTTCAGATTCATCATAACACCGCCGGGGTGCTGGCCTGGAAATCATTTTCGTTTGCCTGTATGCTTCTGACTCTAATAGGAGCGGCAAAAATTTCCGGCTTCCTTACCGAGGATAAAGTCAGGAGATTTTTTTATTTTATAATTATTTTCTTCGGCCCTCATTTTCTTCTCCTCTTCGGATTTGTCGGAATTGAACCGATAATCGTTGTTTTAACAATCTGGTTTTCATATCTGACCTTATTACTTTATAAAAAATTCACAACCTATCATCTTGTATTGTTGTGGGGTATTGTTGCAGCAGGAATATTTTTTCAAATAACAGCAATATATTTAATCCCCGTTGCGTTATACGTGACAATTACTGCGAAGAATAATAATAGCAGCCTTGCTGCGGTGTTGGCATCGTTTGGCGTTTGGGTTATAATAATTGCCGGGATATATTATTATGCCACCAATAATATGGAATGGGCAAGCAAGCTGCTGTTCTTATCCGGCAAACCGCCTCACTCTGACTATAGCCTATTTTCGATTCGGCATATCACTGATATTAATCAATCTGTTTTTCTTCTCTTCCCGGCGATACTGGTGCTTAACAAATTTTATTTTGTCGAAATGAAATCAACTCTTTCATCCCCCCTGACTATTGCCCTGACATTATTATGCTGGAGTAGTTTTAGTCTCGCATTTATATCCGATCCGGTTAACAGCTATGTCCTTGATCTTCCGCGCTTCACTGCCTTTATGGCTCCCTTTGGGGTAACACTAGCCGTTCTAATGAGCAAACATTATGAAGAGAGTGAAAAAAAATCCAATATGCGAATTATCGGCGCCGTTGCGGCAATGTCATTAATTTTCCCTCTTAGTAATTTGCCTCTCTATACAAATATCAATACCGCTGAAAAATATATTGAGTCCAATTTGGACAAATATGATGCTTACTGGATAACCGGAGTTACTTCTTTCCGTGATTCATATTTTTACATGAAAAACATGGATAAGGCAAATTATTGGGATAATATCTATACCGTTAAATCACCTGATTATTTGAATCTCGAAGGGGCAAGAGAGATATCTGAAAACGGCCTCTTTGCTGAGTCAATCAAATCATTAAACAACATGATTCTGAGAAATCCTTACTGGTCGGCTCCGAGGGCATTATATGCTACCATTCAAATGAGCAGTGATTATAATCGGTTTGCCAAACCACAGATTGATACCGCTCTTATGCTGGAGCCTTTTAATAAAACTAATCGAATGCTGCTCTATAGCTACTATCGCAATATTGAGGATTATTACAACGCCCTGATCCAGGTCGATTCATGCTTGAGATTATTCCCCAATGATCTTGAAATTAAAACCGACCAGATGATTATTAATTTCCGGTCAGGTAATTTGAATGCCGCTGACTCATTGAGTAATTATTTGTTGGGTAAAGATGAAAACATGCCCTATCCCCATATTATCAAAGGCTTCCTGAATGAAAAGAAAGGGAATTTAGAAGATGCAGTTGCCAATTATAATAAATTCCTGCGTCTCGATCCCGCCGATAAAGATACTTCGATAATTCGAATCAGACGGGATAAACTGTTGGAGATATTGAATAAAAAATAAAGTAGGCAAAACCTGTCTCATTCCCGGCTTGAGAGTGCGTTGAAAAACCTTCATATAGCATAAATAGCGACGGAGACAAGCCCCTTCGCTACGCGGAAACTTTGTAAGCCCGCGTAGAGGGCGGCCTTGTGTCGCCCGAATAAATGACTGAGAATACTATCATAAGATATATGACTTTTTCAACATGCCCCTTGCAGTGGGCTGCCCAGAGATAGTAAAATTAATCCCAATATTCGTAGGGGCACAGCATGCTGTACCCCTACGAATATAAGCGATCTATATGCTTGAAAGACCGTTGTCGCTATCAAAATTCACACTAACCTGCTCAGTAATTACAGGCTTAGTCTGTTCCGTTTTCGGTAATAACAATTTATCAAGATGAGTCGAAGTCAAATCCAATTCTTCTTTAACTTTTGAGAGACATGTACTGATGCTTCTTCCTGAGCCTTCCATTCTCTGGTGCAGCTGCTTCAACCTCTCTAATGAATCGGCGATGTTGCTGATAATGCCGGTTAATTTGGATGGATCGGCTGTCAGGGATATCTCGGCAAAGACAGCGGACATGGAGACTAAGAAGGCATACAAATGTCCCGGAGAACTTGGGATAACTTTTTTGCTCAGGGCATATTCGAAAAGATCCTTTTCCTTGCCAGCGATGAATTGATAATAGACTGCTTCCGAGGGAATATACAGAAGAACAAAATCGGTTGTGTTCAGATCCGGGCGAAGATATTTTTTATTTATAGTATCGATCTGCTTTTTAATAGCGGTATTGAAGTCTTTTTGATTTTGAGGGTTATTTTCTTTTACTAATCGCTGATAGGATTCCAGAGGAAATTTGGAATCAATCGGCAGGATTTTCTTTCCCATTCTGATAATTACATCCACCCGGCTGCCATCGGGAAATTGATACTGGGTGGCAAACATGCTGTCGGGCAGAATATCATTTAACAAATTTTCAAGAAGCATTTCCCCTAAAATACCCCTTACTTTCGGAGGTTTCAGAAGTTCCGAAAGGCTTTGAATGTTCTGTCCGATTTTTTCCAGCGACTGTGTCTGCTGCTCCAATTGCCCAAGCTTCTGCTCTATCTCACCGAATACTTTTAGGCGATTATCGATGGAACTGCTTCCCTCGGCTAAACGGTCGTTAACCAGCCGGCCGGTCGTATCCAGTGATTCCCGAAGAGAGATAAGGCCTTCCATCTGCTTGCTGATCAATTCAGCTTTGATTGATTCAATGCTTCTTAGTAATTGGTCTTCGCCAGCCGGACGTCTCTGGCGCTTTAACATTAGAATTAAAAGGATAACCGCAGTTATTAATAGAACAACAACCATTAAAATTAGAACAACCTGAAGTAGCGGCATATTTCCCCATACTATTATTTTATATATAATTTATTTTCTTCAGGTGAAAGGATAGCATTTCCGGAAAGCTTTTTGTTAAATTTAAAAGATACGGTATTATTGTCAGCGGTTTGATATTCATCGGATGGAGTCAGACCGTAGATATATTTACCTAACAACTGATTTGTTGCGTAATCGTAAAGACCGGCTTCGTTCATATCAAAAACAACACCGAAACGAAAACCATCCATCGTTAAATTGCTCCCTTGCTGTTCTTCAAACAAGACAGATTTGGCATCGATCAAAGCATTATCCCAACCAAAAAGAAATGTTCCATCGGGGATAGAGTCGCTTAATCCCGTTATTCTAAATGAGAGCCAGTCATCTTTTTCAGTCACTTTAATCTGATTATTTTCAAAAATCAATTTCCCATTTTTATCGATTCCGGGTTTAAAAGGAGTATTAATATTGCCGATCTTGTTGACATAATTTCCAAATTCCTCTCGAATCAACATCCAGTCAGCCTTGCTTAGAGCTTCGGTAAATATCTTTTCTACATCATTATGATTCATAAAAAAGAGACTGTCATAACTGCCCGAAAGCTTACGATAGAGATCCAAATATTTTTCAATACCAATTTGATCGATAACATAGGCAGAGAACATCCCAACAACAGGATAGGCCATATCAGCCGTGGCATGTTTTTCGAACCGCTCCATGGTAGTGATAGAATCAAGTTCAATAAATTTCTGATCATAAAGAAAACTGCCCAGATAGTTAAGAGCATCTACTGATTTCCCCCAGCGTCCTCCTAAATAGACAGCAAATCCTTCTCTCATAATAGGCAAAGTATATAATGGTAGATTTCGCAGGCGGAAATTAATCAGCAGATGAGAAATCTCATGGAAATGAGGGAAAAAGGAGCTGATAACATCATTGGTAGGCAGATCAAAAAATCCCTTTACCTTAAAGCCTGAGATATCCTCTACGGTTTTGTCATCGGGGCAGTAATAATATTCTATTTTCTTTTCTTCGATCATAGCCAAATCAGAATTGGACAGGCTTAGTGTTTTAGCGGTGGTTTCAATAAATTTATCAGCTTCGGACAGAATTACCGGATTCAGGTATGCCTCTCGATCAGGATGATAATGAAGCCTGAAATATTTGGTCTCCATAACCGGCCAGTCTTTGGTATAATATTCTTGTGGATGGGTCAGCCAATAATATTCACCATCAAAATAGGCATAATAAAAGTGAGTAATCTGTTTGCCCTGAACTAAGGCAGAATATTCCATCGAGAAATAATTACCACCATCCAGAACCTTTACCTGGCGAGCCGGTTTAAAAAGAAAATCTCGCATAACCGGCAGATTCCTGACCACCGGCGAGGAACAATCCAATTTCACAGGAATATCATTATAACTTATTCCGAATCTTGAGGATCTTTCAATTATCGGATCAGTCCATAGTCCTTTGGCCGTTTCCAGGTTTCCGGATACCAGCAAATCAAAATAATAGGATAGTGTTATAGTAGCTTCATTTGGGCTTGACTGTGTAAAGCCGCTTGTAATAAAAATAAAATTTAATAAGATAAAACAAATGATAGCTGTTTTACCCAAACCAGAGCTCAATTTCATTAATTTCTCCTTACTCAATTTTTCCAAATATTGAATATATAATTATTATACCCGATTTGTCCAGTCTGATTCCAAAAAAAAGCCCCCAATATCGGGGGCTTTTTATCATACATTCTCAATTAGAAGGTAAACCCTAATGAAAATCTCTGGGTACTCTCCAGGCGTCCAAAATCCTGCCAGGAGTAATCAATAAACATTCTGGTGGTACTGGTTATCGAAGTTTTCAAACCACCCCCCATGCTGAAAGTCTCCTCGTCGTAATTCAGTTTATATCCTCCCCGAAGGAAGAATTTCTCTGAATAACCGAACTCTGCCCCAATAGATCCCTGTTGGATATTATCATTGGGGTGTTTGAGTTCACTGGAAAGAGTCAGCATCGATTTCGGACCCATGTTAATGTCATAGGCCATTCCAACTCTAAAAACCATGGGCAAATTGTATGGCGAAGTTTTCAACTCTGCTCCGACTGTCTCATTAGACCCTTCACCAGAAAGGCCGTCATAACCGACATCCAGATCAGAGCCGCTGAACTTCATCTCCGAACCCAAATTACTGATAGCCATACCCAGCCGTAAAGATCTATAACCGGTATACAGCATGGTTCCAAAATCAAGTCCAAAACCATTGGCGTTGGAATTATGAATACGTTCACCGACATATTTAATCGTTCCCCCGAAAGAGAAGCGATTGGTAAGCTGGCGGGCGTATGAAATACCTACGGCAAATGATGTCGAGGTATAATAATCACCGGTTCCATCCTGCTGCTCAAAGGTGGTTATCTCCTGGTCACCCATAGTGAGAACTGTTGCCGATAGGGCAAAAGTACCTACATCCTCAAAATATTTGCCAATGGCAAAATAGTTGAGGCTGATGTCCAGAGCATAGTCCACATTGGTAAAGCCGATAGCGGTATTTTCAATTTCCGCCAGTCCGGCCGGGTTCCAATAGGCAGCGTAAATGTCATCGACCATAGCAACAGCGGCATTCCCCATGGCTTCGTACCTGGGGCCAACTCCAATTTTTAGGAATTGGGCGCCGGCTGAACCTACCTTGGCAAATTCGGCATGGACACTGCCGACCACCAGAAGCAGGAGCATTGTAAGAGTTGTTAGTTTTTTCATATTCTCTCACCTCCCTTATTTGATGATGGCAAAGCGACCAAGGTGTTCACCGTAGGTCGATTCCACATGATATAAGTAAGTACCAGCGGCTACCTGTTGTCTGTTTTTCGATAACAGATTCCACCTTGCGGCTCCGGTTCCACTGGTATGGTTACTTGTCTGCACCAGATCTCCGGCTAAAGTATATATT
>CAYPUP010000048.1:0-10019 GCA_964413795.1 uncultured Ignavibacteriales bacterium | reverse complement strand
CCGCAATTTCCTCATACCGAGAAATATGGCTATTCCGGCTACCCGGGCCAATCTCAAAGCTATTGGCGAGATCAATAAGCAAAAAGAAATCCGCGATAAAAAATCACGCCGTCAGGCTGAAGTGATCAAAGAGCGGATCGAAAAACTGGAGCTTTCAATTGAAGTTCTGGTTGGCGAAGAAGACAAGCTTTTCGGTTCAGTTACCAATGGTGATATCGCCGAAGCATTAGCTGAAAACGGTGTTACAATCGATAAGCGAGCCATTCAGCTTGAAGCTCCTCTCAAGGTTCTTGGTGTTTATACCATACCATTGAAAGTTGATAAGGACGTGACTGCGAATCTTAAACTTTGGGTAGTTAAGAAATCATAAGATGAATTTTCTCGAGGTAAAAGTTGACGGGCTGGCTCTAGATATGACGACCAACTCGCCGGTTGTTATTTTATCTCCCAATGGCCTCAACAAGGTATTACCGATATGGATTGGCCATGCCGAAGCCTGGGGGATAGCGATGGAACTGTCAGGAGTCAAATCTAAACGGCCGATGACTTATGATCTGCTGAAAACTGTGATCAGTACAATGGAAGCTGTCGTGGAACGAGTCGAAATCACCGAACTAAAAGAACAGACATTTTTTGCCGTACTGCACCTCAGATGCGGTGATAAGAAATATGAAATAGATGCGCGACCCTCGGATTCGATTGCTGTTGCTCTAAAAACAGGAGCCTCGATTTTTGTCAACGAAGATCTGTTTAATATCGAACAGGTGGAGTCGGATGAGATGCCCCCTATTTCTAACGATCCCGAGTCCCTTAGAGATAGATTAAGAAATATTAACCCTGAAGATTTTGGGAAATATTCGCTCTAAAACCTTATGTTTGGTGTGAGATTTTTAAGCTGGCTTTTTGTATTACTTTTTCTGGTAATATTGACCGGTTCAGTTACGGCTGAAAATGAGGCTGACCAGCAAAATATCAAACAAGCTCTCGCCAAAGGAAAACGCCTGATCAGAGAAGGGGATTATCTGCAGGCGACTCGTATTTTCGAGGGATTGGCCGGCCAGTACCCCAATTCTTCCGATCTTGATCAATTCATTTTTTACCGGGCAAAAGCCAAATATTATTGTGGTGATTATGCCGATGCTGTTGCCGGATTTTCTTTTTTTATAAGCCGCTTTCCAGATTCGCATCAGAAACATTACGCCCTCTTTTTTCAAGCCAATGCTTATTACCGCAGTGGAGATTTGAACAATGCCTTTAAACAATATCTACTGGCCTATCAGATAAGCGATGATTCCTCGCTTAGTTATTTGTGTCTGAATTCACTGGCCGCTTTGTATGAAAATGCATCGTCGATAGCTGTTCATGTCTCGGAATTTGAACAACTCTCTGAAATAAAAAAATGCCTTTTAACTGAAAAACTGGTTCCGGCACTGACAAATAAATACATGCTTCAGGAAGCAAATAAACTTGCAGCAATATGCGATGAAAACATAATTATTTCTGACTCTCAAGCCACTTCAGAAAAAACAGACCTTGAAATTGCAATACTCCTTCCCCTAACCGGTGAACTCAATTCATTTGGCCAGGACATTTTCAACGGAGCAATCATCGCTGCCGAAATTTTTCGCAAAGAACATAACCTTAAAATTAAATTGACTCCATATGACACTTATGGTGATGCGGTTTCGGCGGCAAGAATTGCGGGCAATTTGAACAGCTCTGGTATTGATGCCATAATCGGACCTCTTACAAGCGAAGAGGCGGCGGTGGTTTCGGCGCGTATGAATAAAAGCAAACTGCCGATTTTGATCCCCGCCGCAACTGAAGCTGGAATTACGCTGTTGTCGGAATCATCATTTCAACTTTCGCCCAATATCGAACTGCAAGGGGTTCGGATGGCCGAGTATGCCATCACTGAACTTAAAGCCGATTCTGCCGCTCTGATTACATCAACCACAAAAGAGGATCTTCGAACAAGCCGCGCTTTTATCGAACGATTCAAGGAGCTGGGCGGGACAATTGTCGCTATCGAATACTATCGCACGCGCGATAAAGATTTCGGACAGTATATAAGGGATATAAAAGCGGTTGTGCTTGGGGCAGTAAAAGATTCAACCTATTATATCGATGAACGCAGCGATACGATCGAAGTTGATGTTCTTCCGGTTCATTTGGACTGCCTCTTTATTCCCGGCGATCAAAAACAGATTCGCCTGCTTCTTCCTCAAATACATTTTTATAATATCAATGCAGCCTATCTTGGAACTGATGGCTGGGGAGATGAAGCGATCTATCGCCTTGGTGATGATGTCACCAAGGGGGCGGTTTTTCCATCGCCGTTTATGAATGAAGCTCCAACCGAGGGATATACTAAATTTGCCGCTAAATATGATAACCGCTATGGCGAATTGCCCAAACGCCTCTCCAATCTCGGCTATGATGCTATGACTCTTATCTGCGAGGCTTATTTGAATAGCGGCCGATCGACATTGGGGTTAACCGAACAAATTAAACAGACCAATAAATTTGGCGGAGCTTCGGGGATTATTACTTTTGGCAGTAAGCGGGAAAATGTTGAAATGCCTTTGTATCGAATAATCGCCGAAGAGGCAATGCCGCTTAACCTGACCAAAACAACCTCTCAAAACGATTCCGGCGAATAAACTATTTCTTAACTTTACTTCCCTTATTGCATCAAAATCATTATATTAATTATTAAATATTTTAGCATTGAATGCCCGAAAGGTCTCTATGTCTGATAAAAATGTAGCTTTAAAATTAGCTGTAAACGGCGAAATAAAAGATGTCACCTTCGAACAACTGGCTCTGATAAACAATCTTGATTTGGCGGCGCTGGTGCAGCTCCTTATCGAAAAGAAAATTATTGAACCGGAAGAGATCATGGATATGGTCAAGAAAATCAGAGAAGAACGCTACCGGAATTTAGACGATCTCAAAAAATGAACGACATTGATAACAATGGGCTAGTGCCCGTCAGTAATAATGTTTCAGATGAAACAAACGTGTTGGAGTGGCGATGCCACCCTGCTGCCCGCAAACCCTGGGTGACGATTGGCGTGAGTGCTTTTGTACTTCTGATATCGATGCTTGTCTTTGCCGCCACCGACTCCAAGGGCTTTTCGTTTCTGGCTCTGCTGGTTATGTTCGCATCGTTAGCCAAGTATTATTTCCCGACCAGATACCGCATGACCGATGAAGAAATTTCTATCAAAACCACCACTCAAACCCTGCACAAAGAATGGAAAATGTTTCGTTCCTTTTATCCCGATAAAAATGGCGTACTCCTCTCTCCGTTTGTTCGGCCGACCCGGATGGAAAATTTCCGTGGTTTGTATGTCATGTTTTCGCGTAACAGGGATGAAGTGATTGAATTTGTGAGGGCGCATATTAAAATAACTTCCCCTGAAGAAATTGAGGGGGAGAAGAAATGAGTTTTTTCAAAGGGAGCACCGATTTTCCCGAAGCGGAAAAACCGGCTTTGCCGGAAGAAGAACAGGCGGTACTAAAAAAAGTTGCCAAACAAGTTGTCGATCGGCGGATGGCTGTCCCGGCAATTGTTTTTCTGGAATCGGTCAAACCCTTAAATTATATCGGCTCGCAGGTGCTGGTCTTTTTTGAACCGATCGTTCAGACTGTTTTCAATTTCAAGGATTATAATACTCTACGATCCGCTTTGGAGAAGAGGGAATCGATAGAGACGATGATCCTCCATATCGAAGCGTTGGATGCGGTCTCTTATGAGCGGGAAAAGCGGGTTAAAAAATTCATGAAAAAGGAAAAGAAAAATTGGAAATGGTACCAGCGCTATCTGGGTCTGTTCACCCCCAAAGTCCAAATCCCTGATGAGATTTTAAACCCGCCAGGGACAAAAGATTCAGAGAAAAAATAAGAATAAGAATCAAATTAATAAAGATGTTTCGTAGGGTGGATCCGTCTTCGGATCCGCCTATATTTTTACAAAGCTTCATAGAATAAATTGATAGAAAGAATGGCAGGTTCGAAGACGAACCTTCCCTACTGAACTTACATGAGGGGCAGATGTCTACATCTGCCCCTCATGTAAATCAACTTATATATCCAAATTCCTCACGTACAGGGCGTTCTCCTGGATGAATTTACTGCGCGGGCCGGTTTCGGAACCCATCAGCACACTAAACAAATGATCCGCGCCAGCGGCATCTTCAACCGAGACCTGAAGCAATGTTCTCGTTTCGGGATCCATAGTCGTTTTCCAGAGCTGGTCAGGATTCATTTCTCCAAGACCTTTGTAGCGCTGTATAGCTACGCCGGGAGGGAATGTTTTTATCAGCTTATCTCTTTCTTCATCGCTGAAGGCATACTGTTGTTTTTTGCCATGCTTTAACAAAAACAATGGTGGCTGGGCAATAAAGATATGCCCCTTCTCAACCAGTGATTTCATATAGCGGAAAAAGAATGTCAGAATCAGAGTACGAATATGGGCGCCGTCGATATCAGCATCGGTCATGATAATGACTTTGTGATAACGGACTTTTTCGGCATCGAATTCTTCGCCAATCCCACAGCCGAGAGCGGTGATTAGTGAGCGAATTTCATTGTTGGAAAGAATTTTATCGATGCGGGCTTTTTCGACGTTGAGAATTTTTCCGCGCAATGGGAGAATAGCCTGGAAACGACGGTCGCGACCCTGTTTGGCTGAACCTCCGGCTGAGTCTCCCTCTACGATATAAATTTCACATGATTCCGGATCGCTCAGTGAACAATCAGCCAACTTTCCCGGTAAGGAGGCACTGTCCAGAGCGGTTTTACGGCGGGTAAGTTCTTTGGCTTTTCGGGCCGCTTCACGAGCAGTAGCCGCTGAAATAAGTTTCTCGACAATCTTTTTACCAATCGATGGATTCTCTTCGAAAAATGATCCTAAATAATCATTAGTGATGCTTTCAACAATACCTCTGACTTCCGAGTTGCCCAATTTGGTTTTGGTCTGGCCCTCGAACTGAGGGTCGCTCACGCGAGCAGAGACTATTGCCGCAAGACCCTCGCGGCTATCATCGCCGATAAGACTGATGCCGTTTACTTTTACCAGATTGTATTTGAGGGCATAGTTGTTGATGGTACGCGTTAGAGCAGTACGGAACCCGGTAAGATGCGTTCCACCTTCGATAGTATGAATGTTATTAACATATGAGAAGACCGATTCGGAATAACCTTCATTGTACTGTATGGCAACTTCAACTTCGACATTGTCTCTGGCTTTTTGGAAATGGATCGGTTTTTTAAAGAGTGGTGTTTTATTTTCATTGATATATTCCACAAATGATGATAGCCCACCCTTGGCAAGGAAGTTTACTTTTTTGTCAGTGCGATGATCAATCAGATCTATCGAAAGTCCCTGATTCAAAAAAGCCAGTTCACGCAGACGAGAGGCGATAATATCAAATTTGAAACTGACCGAGGGAAAAATTTCACCATCCGGCATAAATCCGGTTTTGGTGCCGTCCTTTTTGCTTTTGCCGACTTTTTTGACACCACCTTTGGGTTCACCCCGTTCGTATTCCTGACGATAAATTTCGCCATCGCGGCTAACTTCTACCCAGCACCATATGGACAAAGCATTAACAACCGAAACACCCACGCCATGCAAGCCGCCTGAAATTTTATAAGATTTATGATCGAATTTGCCGCCGGCATGGAGCTTGGTCATAACAACTTCAAGAGCGGAAATTTTTTCATCGGGATGTTCTTCAACTGGAATTCCTCGGCCATTATCGGTAACAGTAATAGATTCATCTTTTCCGATTTCGACCAATATCTTGTCACAGTGTCCGCCCATGGCTTCATCAATTGAGTTATCGACAACTTCATAAACCATATGATGAAGTCCGCGCTGGCCGATATCGCCGATATACATAGCCGGCCGACGACGAACAGCTTCAAGACCCTCAAGCACTTTGATTGTGGCAGCATCGTAGGATTGAGTGATTACTTTATCTTTCATTTTTTTTGACTCAACTTTGGTGGCCATTTAAAATCTTTATCCTTTCTCGCCTTTAACGAACCTTAGTTGATTAACAACTTTTCCGTATGGTTGCCGGCGAATTGATTCCATAATCGATTCGGATTGCATCGATAATTCCTGACGCCAGGCCGAATCCTCAACAGCAATATATAAAACACCTTCGTTGAAACGGGTCGCTTTGGAAACTTTGGCTACCTGTTCTCCGGCAATAATGGGCCAGTTTGAAACTACCAGCCAGCCATAGTATTTTTTTGACAAACCGAGTGATTTGACAACGGCATCCAGAGCTCCGGATAGCTTGTAAATATTGGCTTTTTCTCGTTTTCCTTCAGTAAAATTCATATTCTAAATTTGCAGTTTCAACGGTTTTTTATAACTCTAAAAGATACAAAAATTTAATACTTTTAGCAAGTAATTTGAATTGAGTAAGTTTATATATGTAAACAAGTTACAATAAATTTTAAGGTGTTAAATCCAACATTTACTATTAATGTAAAATATGTCCATTTTGGGGCTGTTCTTATAAAAAAAACCGGAGATAATTTAATCACCGGTTTTGTAAATCATATAAAGATAGACAGCATTATCGTTTTTTGATGCTCCCGGATCCAGCCACATGTCTGGTGACGTCTTTGGGATTGCCATAGTATTCTATGTCACCACTGCCATAGACAGAACAATCAAGTGTATTATCAGCGTAGAGATCAATATCTCCGGAACCTTTAATGACAGCTACGGCATTTTGAGCTTTTAATTCACGAGTATTGATATCTCCGGAACCATAGAGGTTAAGTTCCAATTCTTCAATTTCCCCCTGGGCATCCATATCGCCCGATCCCTTGAGAGTATATTCAAAAAAGTCGCCTCTTAGATTCTCAATATGAACATCACCTGCTCCACTGAGGATTATTCCTTTTAGTTCCGGTATGGTAATATCAATACGGCAATCTTTTCTCGAACTGTAGGATACGTCGCAGTCAATTTGAAGCGTCTTTCCTTTTACATCGGTCTGGATATATTCGATTATGTTGTCATCAAAAGTAACTTTGATCGATTGCTTTTCACCTACAGTGATAAATAGATCGGCAGAACCGGAGATGCGGATTTTATTGAATTCGTTTACATCTCTATAATCCGAGATCAATGTCCCTGATCCCTTGATTCTGTCTTTATCGAAAAATTTAGCAGACATAGTGTCAGCATTGACAACGGAACAAAGAATCATCATCGTAAACAAGGCGATAATGACGGCGGTAATTTTTATTGACATAGTTTCTCTCCAATCAAGAGTAATCATTATTTATAACTGGTTACGATTATTGTAAAGGAAAGGTTGCAGACAAGAATTAAATAAATTACAAAGTTAAAGCTAACGATCACTTAACCAATCTTCTGGTAATCTCATCCGCAAGATAAAAGCCCTCATCAGATAGCCTAAGCCTCCCCTTGTCAGGGATCAAATGGCCGGATTCGATAAAAAGGTCATATTGTTTTTTATCAAGTCGGCTCCTAAGCGATATCCCAAATCGTTTTCTGAAGGCAGAGCGGTTGATCCCTTTGGACATCCGCAAGCCAAGCATAATTGCTTCAGTCATCCGTTCTTCCAATCCCGATTCATCAACTGTCCTTGGGAAGATGCCCGAACGTAATTTTGAATTGTATTCATGGAGATTGCTGATGTTATAAAAGCGCTGGCCATTTATAAACGAATGAGCTGCCGGCCCCAGTCCGAGATAATCGCTTCCATCCCAATAGCGGGTGTTATGCCGGCATTCAAAACCCTCTTTGGCAAAGGATGAAACTTCGTAGCGTTGAAAACCCTCCTCTGACATCTTTTCACATCCGCCACGATACAAACCGAGCATCAGATCAGAATCAGGGAGCTTAATTTTCCCCCGGTCAATTTTACTGGCGAGTTTGGTTCCCGGTTCGACAGTCAATTGATAAAAAGAAATATGGGCTGGTTCCAAATCAATTATTTGATCAATATCATAAGAGAGTTTCTGGCTGTTTTGATATGGAAGGCCGAATATCAGATCCACGCCGAAATTTTTTAGATCTAAAAGATTGGCGTAATACACGGCCTGGTAGCTGTCGTGAATTGAATGTTTGCGGTCTAAAAGTTTCAGTGTCTCGGTATCAAATGATTGTACTCCGAAAACCGGGCGGTTAACACCCAGTTCTGATAAAATTTTTAATTTCTCAAGTGTTACTGATTCCGGATTGCATTCAATTGAAAACTCCAAGTTGTCAGATATTGTAAAATATCGTTTGAGATGGCTCAGCCAATCGGCAAACAGGCTAAGGCTGGTGAGTGATGGAGTACCGCCGCCTATGAAAATTGTATCAATGACGGCATTTTGCAGATAAGAATCTTCAGAAGCTAATTCAGTCTCAATACAGAGGGCCTGATAGAATTCTTCTTCATGCTCATTATTATGCAGTTCTTTATAGAAGTCGCAATAAGAGCACTTATTTTTACAGAACGGAAAATGAATGTAGAGGCTTAATTGCATGTATTAAATAGAAATACCAAGACGATCCCAGCGAATATGCGATGGAAAATTATAAATTGCATATCCAACCCACTGAACCGCATTAATGATGTATGGAAAGTCCCAGCCGGGAGCATCAGTATCAGGTTCCCATGACCAGTACACAAAAACAGCCTTCCCTTTGATGAGGTCTTTAGAGACGCATCCCCAGAAACGACTATCGTGGCTGTCATCCCGGTTGTCGCCCATAACAAAATATTCTCCCTCGGGGACAACAAAGGGACCGAAATTATCCCGGTATGAGAGATCACCGGGGATAATTCGTTTGTCTGTGTTTTTGGAATGTACCGGTATTTCAGCAACCTGTTCATCTACATACAGAATCTTGTCAGCCATCTGAACGGTCTGTCCCGGAAGAGCCACCACCCGCTTGATAAAATCCTTGGCCGGATTATTGGGATATTTAAAAACGATAATATCCCCGGAAGCCGGAGGGGTGCCGTAATCATAAGCCAGTTTATTGACGAAGATGTAATCGCCTTCAAAAAGAGTATCTTCCATCGATGCGGAATTAACCCGATATGCTGATACGACGAAAACTCTTAATAGAATTGCTGCCACCAGAGCGATAAGGCTGGTTTCAACATATTCCCGCCAGACCGGTTTATGTACTTTCCGATTTAAGACCTTCTTAGCCTGTTTATTGACTTTGGCCTTTTTTATTTCCTGTATTAAGAAATCTTGATCCATACTCTTAAGGTTATCGGTTTTATCCCACACTTCTTTAGGGCAGGGACGCTAATTTTATTATAAATATAGGTGTATCCCGGCTTTAAGCAAGGTTCTTAAAGATATTAAATATCTGATCCTTACTTAAATGGTTTTAATCGTTCAGGAATTGCACAATTTATTATACCCCTGTGGGTTATGTTTATTCTTGACTTGACAAATATTTCTATTTAAGTACATTATAAATGCAAAGGGTATAAACCAGGCTTCTATTTAACGGGAATATGAAGTTAAGAGGAATATAAACATATTATGCAGAAATCAGCTTTAGCGAGAATATTGTCTATTAGACAAACCTCTACTTATATGGGTTTGCTGATTCTTTTATTCAATTTGTTTTCAGGAAATCTTCAAGCAGAGAATATAGAATTTTCAGAATTCCCAGTCCATGGTAAGCCAATTTTCCAAACCAGCACAGCATCCACTATGGATAATTATGATGTTCTTTCTTATGATATAGATTTAAAAGTGAAATTTGAAGTTGATGCAAAAAAAATTATTTGGGGGACGGTTGGATTTAAGGCCCGGGTTACAGCCGACCCGATTAATAAAATCGAAATTGATCTTGCAGATAAAATGCGTGTTATAACGGTTTACAATGAATTTGGTACTCTTGATTTTGATCGTCCAGAAAACTTAATCACAGTTTTTCTTGATAAGACATTTGAAAAGGATAGTATTTTTTCTGTCTTTGTGACTTACGAGGGCTTGCCTGA
>CAYPUP010000047.1:8411-10107 GCA_964413795.1 uncultured Ignavibacteriales bacterium | reverse complement strand
TATGAGGATTATTTAATTGCGTATTGTTCCCAGGCTTGTCCACGCTTAGCGACTGAGCAAGAGTTGAAGATTTTAAAAAAAGATGCTATCTTGTTTATTTGACCGCTGGCATTATCTGTATATATTCACAACAGTTGAAGGAATTATAAGAGGATTTGTAAAATGCCGTACGCTGATATTGGTAATGATGTTAAACTCTATTACGATGAGTATATTCCTCAAAATGGGAGTGTTGCCTCCCCTGTAATATTCCTTCATGGGTTTACTTTGGACAGGCGTATGTGGCAAGCACAGCTTGATTTCTTTAAGGATAAGTATCATATAATATTGGTCGATGCCAAAGGGCATGGAAAATCATCTGCGCCAAAAACCGGCTACAGCCGGGCTGATCGTATTGAAGATTTACGCCGTTTTGTTGAAGTATTATCGCTAAGCCCCTATCATTTGGTTGGATTATCGATGGGAGGTTCAACCGCTTTAGGCTTCTCACTTCTATATCCTGAAAAAATTAAATCGCTGACACTAGCCAGCACCAGCGCCACCGGCTATAAAGTTGGCCCACGGATTTCAAGGATAGATCAAATGGTTAAAGAAAAGGGACTGGAAGCGGCTCGTAAGAAATGGATACAATACGCTGTTAATTATTACTCCGAAGAACAAAAAGCAATCAAAGATTGCCTTCGGCTCATGATGACTGAGCACTCCGGCGCCCCTTGGGTAGATAAAAAGCGGGGGAAATACCCTCCACCTGAAAATGATCTCGAAAGAGTTTCATCACTTAAAATTCCAACCAAGATATTTGCCGGAACAGAAGACAAAGTTTTTGAGCCATTGGCACATATCTTAGGCGAGAAAATCCCCAACAGTTTTGTCTCTATTTTCGAGGGTGTCGGGCATATGATTAATATGGAAGAACCTGAGAGATTCAACAAAGAGCTTGACGAGTTTCTTATTAAGTATATGTAATCATATGTTTTACTATGAGATAATATGGATACCTCAAGTATTACATTATATAATAAATGAATGCAATCTATTCCTTTACAGGTAGTGGAAATTAAATATATTGGTTTGGTTCGTAAGGAAGACTTTTAAAACCGGATAGGAGTGAGGATCAGATGACTGAGCCTTCAACCAGGGCGAAAATTGCCGTATTTGTATCAGGTGGAGGATCAAATCTTCAGGCATTAATTGATGCCTCAAAATCAGGAATGCTTCACGGCGAAATAGTTCTGGTTATCTCTAATACGAGTAAGGCATATGGATTAGTACGGGCTGAAAAAGAGAACATTAATACTTTCGTTTATAAGGTGAAAAACTATGATTCACCTGATTTAGCCTCGGATGATCTCTTTTCTCAATTACGAAAACATGATGTAGAATACATTGCTCTGGCCGGTTATTTAAAATTATTACCCCAAAATATTGTTAAAGCATTCAAAGGTAAAATTATCAACATCCACCCAGCCCTCCTGCCCAAATATGGCGGGAAAGGGATGTATGGTCACTTTGTACATGAAGCTGTTATTGAAGCAGGGGATAAAGAGTCAGGCATCACAATTCATCTCGCTGATGAAATCTACGATAACGGCAGAATCCTGCATCAGGTAAAAGTCCCGGTAAAAAAGGATGACACCCCTGATACATTAGCGGCCAGAGTACTAAAGCAGGAACATTTGTGGTATGCCCGTATTTT
>CAYPUP010000047.1:0-8311 GCA_964413795.1 uncultured Ignavibacteriales bacterium | reverse complement strand
AAGGTCGACGAATATCCTCATGGACTTCAAAAATATCGCAAAGATCTCGAAGGGAGATCGATGATTGTCACCAAAGCCGAGCGGGTTGACTGCGAATGTATCGTCCGCGGTTATATTTCCGGCAGCATGTGGAAAGAATTAAAAAGAGCCCGTGAAAATGGATCCAACACTGTACATGGATTTGATTTTCCACCAGACATTCAGGAATCGGGCAAACTCCCCGAACCGATTTTTACTCCATCAACAAAAAACGATGACGGCCACGATGAAAATATTAGCTACCGGCAATTGGTTGACTTAATTGGTGAAAAGACAGCAGATCTTTGTAAAGAAAAATCTCTGGCTGTTTATACCAAAGCGGCTGATTATGCTCTGACTAAAGGAATAATCATTGCCGATACCAAATTTGAATTCGGGTTTAAAGACGGACGCTTTATATTAATCGATGAAGTCTTGTCACCCGATTCAAGCCGGTTCTGGCCGGTTGATAAATATGAAGTTGGCCGAGGCCAGGCTTCATTTGATAAGCAGCCGATTAGAGACTATCTCGATAAACTAAATTGGAATAAAAAACCGCCGGCGCCGGTATTACCGGATGAAGTTATCAGTGCCTCGGCCAAACGCTATGCTGAAGCTGAAAAACTGCTGACAGGTAAATAAATATCAGGGAAGTTATTTAATATATTGGAATTAAAGATGAGTGATTTAATAAAAATTAATAGGGCTTTGATTTCTGTTTCAGATAAAACCGGGATTACCAAATTAGCTGAAGAACTCAATGCGATGGGGGTTGAAATTCTGTCAACCGGGGGAACTTTAAAGGTAATGAAGGAAGCCGGAGTACAAGCTATCTCAGTTTCAACATTTACCGGATCACCGGAGATTCTTGGTGGCCGGGTAAAAACTCTGCATCCCAAAATTCATGCCGGTTTATTAGCCCGCCGTGATAACGAAAAAGATATGGATACCATGCGGGATTCGGATTACAAATCTATTGATCTCGTTATTGTTAATCTGTATCCTTTCGAGCAGACTGTTGCCGATCCTAAAGCTGTTGATGAGGATATCATAGAAAATATCGATATCGGTGGACCATCGATGCTCAGATCTTCGGCAAAAAATCATGCCAGTGTAACCGTAGTTGTGAACCCTTCCGACTATCAAAACCTTCTTAAAGAGATGAAAGAAAACGACGGCGCCACCACTTTTGAATTTAGAAGATCATGCGCTGCCAAAGCATTCGCTTTGACCTCAAGATATGATACCGCTATCACCAGATATTTCTCAGCTGCATCCAAAGAAGAGACTGAGATGTTCCCTTCCAAGCTTGATCTGGATTTTACCTACCGCTCCGAGTTAAGATATGGCGAGAACCCGCATCAGAAAGCAGCAATATATGTGGCCGACGAATACAAAGGGCCAACTCTTCTTGATGGTAATATTCTTTCCGGCAAGGAACTCTCATATAACAACTACGGCGATCTTGATGCCTGCCTTGATATGCTTTTGGATTTTAGCGAACCATTCGCCTGTGTACTAAAACATGCCAACCCCTGCGGTGCGGCTGTAGCGGATACAATTGCTGATGCATATAAGCTTGCTTATGAAAGTGATCCCCTTTCAGCTTTTGGTTCAATTATAGGATTGAATCGCGAGGTAGATATTGAATGCGCTAAACTGCTTCATGAAACTCCTTTCGTGGAATGTATGATTGCTCCGTCTTTCACCGAAGAGGCTTTCAAACTTTTAAAGAAGAAAACAACCAGAAGATTACTTTCACTGCCCCAAATTTCTGGTGGACTTCCCAAAGGACAGATGGTTTACAAATCAATTCGCGGTGGAATGCTGCTCCAAATGCAGGATGATCTGGAAACAAATGTAGATGAATTGAAAATTGTTACAAAGAGAAAACCAACTAAGGAAGAATTAAAATCATTGTTATTTGCCTGGAAAGTGGTCAAACATACCAAGTCAAATGCAATCGTTCTGGCTAAAGGTGGAGCGACCGTTGGTATAGGAATGGGTCAGACTTCGAGAGTCGATTCCGGATTTATGGCTGTAAAAAGAGCTGGTGATCGCGCCAAAGGGTCGGTTATGGCTTCTGATGCTTTTTATCCTATGCCCGATGGAGTCGAGGTTGGTACTGATGCCGGGGTTACAGCGATAATCCAGCCGGGTGGTTCTAAGGGAGATGACCAGGCAATTGAAGCGGCTGATAAAGCCGGAGCAGCTATGGTCTTTACAGGCCATCGCCATTTCAAACACTAAGGGAAAGAACTCATTAAATTAAAAAGTGCAATAAACATTAAATTACAAAGAAAGCATTTTTGATAAGAGCTGATCAGGTAGTAATATAGCGGTTTTTAAGATACGGTTTTACTTGAATTGACCATTGTGATTAATTTTGAATTGATATGCATTTTGGATAGCTGAATCATAAAAAATTCATTTTTGCCTGAATTCTCTTGCATAAGTAATCAACCTTTGTTATTTTGTTTAAAATGACACCACATGATGGTAGGAATGATGCGTAATAGAATTTTAGAAATTGTTGTTTTTCTTATAGATTATATGCAGGGGGCTAATACTCCCGGAAGTAGTTCTGATGATGTCTCTTCGGTTCTGGAAGCCGAAGGATATTCTGAAGATGAAATTTCCTCGGCGTACTCATGGCTGCTGCAACACTACGACAGCGCCCCGGAACAGTATTTTTCTGATTTTCCGCCATCGCCGACTTCGGTACGTATATTAACACCGTCCGAAAGAACCCAACTCTCTTCCCAGGCCCAGGGCTTTTTATTAAAACTTCTGCATTTGTCGCTTATTGATTCAGAACAACTTGAAATGGTTCTGGAACGAGTATCGACTTTTGGTCCCAGAGCAGTTGATCTGGATCAGATGAAGCTTATTGCCAGCTCGGTGGTACTGGAAGACCTTGAGGATTTTGAATCGGTCTCATTATCCCAGCATAACGAAACGCCCTCACTTCGTATAAATTAAGAATATGTCTCTTAAAAATAAGAAGATTCTGATTGGAATGACAGGCGGCATTGCCTGTTATAAAGTTCCTTATTTAATTAGATCATTAGTTAAAGATGGGGCTGAAGTGCAGGTGGTTATGACCAGGTCTGCAACTAAATTTATAACCCCGCTTACTTTGGAAACAGTTTCCAAACGATCAATAGCCATTGATATGTTTAATGACCCCGGCATGATTTCCACCCGTCATATTGATTTCGCTGAATGGCCTGATTTAATCGTGATTGCACCGACAACAGCTAATTTTATGGGTAAGATTACATCAGGTGTTTGCGATGATCTCCTTACGACCGTGATTTGTGCTACCCAAAAGAGAGTGCTTTTAGCCCCGGCTATGAATCCCAATATGTGGAGTAATCCGGTGACACAGCGAAATTTTAAAACACTCAATGATCTTGGATTTCTTTCAATTGGTCCGGCTGAAGGGGAGATGGCCTGTGAAAGCAGTGGTGTTGGGCGGATGTCTGAACCGGATGAGATCTTCCGGGAGATTATGAACATCTTTTCTTCCCCAAAAAAAAAAGCCCTAAAGGGTAAAAATATTCTGATAACGGCCGGTCCTACCCGGGAAGAGATAGATCCTGTTAGATATATTACCAATCATTCATCGGGTAAAATGGGTTATGCTATTGCAGAGGCCGCTTTTCAAATGGGGGCAGAGGTAACTCTGATATCTGGTCCAACGAATTTAAACCAACCATCAGGCATAAAAGTTATCAACATTATTTCTACTGAAGAATTGCAAAAAGTTGTCCTGAAAGAGTTTAAAAAATCCGATTGTCTGATTATGGCTGCTGCTCCGGCTGATTATAAACCAGCCTATAAGAACTCTAAGAAATTAAAAAGAGCCTCTGAAAAGCTATCGATGGAATTATCCCCTACGGATGATATTTTAAAAGAAGTTGCTAAGATTAAAACAAAAAAGCAGTTAACAATTGGATTTGCATTGGAGATTGATAACGGAATCGAAAATGCCAGCAAAAAATTAATTGATAAAGCTCTTGATCTCATTGTCCTTAACCAGCCCGGTTCTGACTCAGGATTTAATACTGATACTAATAGAGTGACAGTTATCGCTCCCAGGAAAAAGCCTGTTGAATGGCCGCTAATGTCAAAAAATGAAATTGCATATAAGTTACTTGAATTAATCCAAAGAATGCTGTAATATATAATTCTGGTATAAATATGGAAGATCAACCGATAAATATCCATGATCTTTTATGCCGGGCTCTGAATGTTCAAATTGAACAGGGGCTGGGCGAAATGATAATAAATACTCAGGCAGCAACGCCTGTTGATACCAATGAAGGGCTTGCAATTCTGATGGAAAACCAGGATAATAAATATACCAACCTGACAACTACTTTTGATGATCCCATTGGAGTTGCTCAATATGAATCTTTGGATGAGCACCATCAGGATATTTGCCAGTGCCAATTGTGTCCGTTGGGAAAAACGCGTACTAAATTTGTTTACGGTGCCGGAAATCCATTGGCTGATCTGATGTTTGTAGGTGAAGCACCTGGAAGGGATGAGGATTTGCAGGGAGAACCGTTTGTTGGACGAGCCGGGAAGCTTCTGGATAAAATAATTGAAGCCATGAAGCTTAAGCGCGAAGATGTTTATATCGCTAATATTCTGAAATGCCGTCCGCCAAACAACCGTGATCCACAGCCGGATGAAATGGAGAAATGCTTTCCATTTTTAAAGGAACAGATTCGCCTGGTTAAACCAAAAATTATTTGTGCTCTGGGCCGTATAGGAGCGCAGGCGCTTTTGAATACCAGCACTCCCTTGGGGCGGCTCCGAAAGGAATGGCATCGGGTGGAGGGTATTCCGACTCTCGTGACTTATCATCCGGCAGCACTTTTACGTTTTCCTAAATACAAAAAAGAGACCTGGGAAGATATGCAGTTGATAATGGAAGAACTTAAAAAAATGAAATAAAAAATGGCGTACAATACTCAACAACAACATCAGGACAAGCGGCAGGATTTACAGCCCCCTCATAATCTCGATGCAGAAAAAGCGGTGCTTGGCTCAATTCTGAAAGATGAACAGGCTATTAATGCTGTTATAGAAATTTTCGAAAATGAGGCTGTTTTTTATACTCCCAAACACAGAATGATATTCAAGGGGATGCTTACTCTTTATGAGCGCCATGAACCATGTGATATAACCACCCTTTCCAATTTACTTTCTGGTCAGGGAAGCCTGGAAGAAATCGGCGGGAGAGTTTATCTTGTAGATCTGGCTGAGTATGTGGTTTCAACCGGTAATGTCAAGCATCATGCTGATATAATTTTGGAAAAATATCTTTTACGAAGATTAATTCAGACCACCAACGAAATTAATAGAAGCGCTTATGAACTCAAGGGCTCAGTCGATGAACTTCTTGATTCCGCTGAAAAAAATATTTTTGACATTTCGGAACAGCGACTTAAGAAAGGTTTTATTTCAATTAAAGAATTGATGCCTTCAACCTTTGATGAAATAGAAAATCTGCAATCGCCTGACAGCAATATGGTTGGCATTAAAACCGGATTTACCGGTCTGGATGTAATGACTAATGGCATGCATAAAGGGGATTTAGTGATTATTGCCGGGCGGCCTTCGATGGGTAAATCGGCTCTGGCAATGAATATAGCGGAGTATGTCGCTACCGAACAGGGAAAAGGGGTTGGAATATTTTCTCTGGAAATGTCTAAAGAGCAATTGGCTCTAAGGGCGCTATGTTCAAGAGCCAAAGTATCGCAACAGAGGCTAAGAGCCGGAAAACTTCGCGACGAAGAATGGAGCAGGCTTACTGTACATGGGGGACAGCTTGCCGAAGCTCCAATCTTTATTGATGACTCCCCTTCTTCTACATCTCTGGAAATTCGCGCTAAGGCCAGAAGACTGAAATCCCAAAAAGATGTTAATCTCGAGCTTATAATAGTTGACTATCTTCAGATGGCTGAGGGGTCAGGCCGATTTGAAAATCGTCAGCAGGAAATGGCCAGTATCTCCCGTAATCTTAAATCACTGGCAAAAGAACTGGAAATTCCCGTTATAGCCTGTTCTCAACTGTCGCGGCAGGTTGAACAGCGCGGTGGTGAAAAAAGGCCGCAACTTTCTGATTTGAGAGAATCAGGAGCCATTGAACAGGATGCTGATGTTGTGATGTTCATATATCGACCGGAACACTATCTTTCCTATTTAGAGAAAACAGATCCCAAATATCAGGAAGTCCAGGGTAAAGCGGAAATTATTATTGCAAAACAGAGAAACGGTCCGACAGGTGTTGTGAATTTAGCCTTCATAAAGGAATATGCCTGTTTTGAAAATCTGGCTCCGGGTTATCGCGAGATTCCATCGGATGTGGACCCGGTTGATTATGGGGATGGTCAATCACCGTTTTAAGGGAGTGAAATGGCATCTGTACTGGTAGGGTTAGGACGTAAAGGGGTTAATTTTGTTGTCATATTAGGGGGCATGGCAATAATGTTTACCCGTTTTATAGGATCATTACCAAAATTTTACCAGACCTTTGGTTTAACGGTCGAACAGATTTACAAACTGGGGGTGCAGTCTCTTCCATTGATTGTTATCATTTCCATATTTGTAGGAGCAGTATCCGCCTGGCAGGCAGCCTATCAGTTTAAATTTATCGGCGCTCCTTTACATTATCTGGGACATGCTGTTGGGAAAGCAGTAGTAATTGAACTTGCTCCGGTACTCTCGGCGATTGTCTTTGCTGGACGGGTAGGGGCTGGGGTGACAGCCGAATTGGGCACCATGAAAGTTACGGAACAGATCGATGCATTGGAATCTATGGGGATCAGTCCTATCAGATATTTGGTTATGCCTCGAATACTGGCCTGCCTGTTTATGGTTCCGTTTTTAGTTATTTTTGCAAATTTTGTAGCTATTGTCGGCGGATTGGTTGTCAGTGTCATAGGGGTGGATGTCTCTGCTGAAACTTTTCTTTCCGGTTTCAGAAACTCATTTAAAATGGGTGACCTGATAAACGGTTTGATTAAAGCCGGGGTATTCGGCTTTATAATTGGGTTGGTTGGCTGTTACGAAGGATTCAACACCAAAGGGGGAGCACAGGGAGTAGGGAAAGCGACAACTACCTCGGTAGTGATTTCCTCAGTCTCAATTTTGATATTTAACTTTATTTTTGCTCTAATATTATTCAGGATTTAAATATGAATTCTCCTTTGATAAAAATTACGGATCTGCATAAATCTTTTGAGAATCAAATAGTTCTGGATGGCGTAAATCTGGAAATCAATAAAGGGGAATCGATAACAATTATCGGCCAATCAGGATGCGGCAAATCCGTTCTTTTAAAACATATTATTCGATTATTAGAACCGGATAGCGGAAAAGTATTTTTTGATGGCGAAGATTTATCAGAATTGAATTTTAATCAGCTTATCTCTGTTCGCCGGAGAACCGGAATGTTATTTCAATCAGCCGCCTTGTTTGATTCATTGACTGTTGCTGAAAATGTGGGGTTGAGTTTAAAAGAACAGCGTCATTATTCAAAAAATGAGATTGATAAAATCGTCGCCGAGAAGATTGATATGGTAGGATTATCTTATGCTGCTGACAAATATCCCTCTGAGTTATCGGGAGGTATGCGTAAAAGAGCTGGATTAGCTCGAGCCATAGCTGATGAACCTGAAGTTCTTTTGTATGATGAACCGACAACCGGACTTGATCCTATCACAGCCGATATGATCGATGACCTTATTGTTGACTTGAATAGGATATTGAAAGTGACTTCGGTATCTGTTACGCACGATATGAAATCCGCCTTTAAAATTGCCAGCCGGATTGTGATGCTCTATCAGGGGAAAGTTCAGTTTGATGGAACTCCTGATGAAGTGCGCAAAACCGATAATCCGATTGTACAGCAGTTTATAAATGGTAATGCTACCGGTCCGATTCAGGTACGTTGATGATCCAGAAGAAAAAAACAAAGACTGCTTATTATTGTTCCCAATGCGGAGCGGAACATCCAAGGTGGCAGGGGCAATGTAAAGAATGCAATGAATGGAATAGCCTTGTGGAAGAGAGGGTGGTTAACACAAAAAGAATCGCCCTTAATTTAGATAATACTATCCGGCAGTGCCTGCTTCCGGATATCAGCACTGAGAATCTGAAGGGATATCATAGTAATATAAAAGAATTCGATCGGGTTTTAGGTGGACAGCTTCTACCGGGATCGGCAATTTTAATCGGAGGTGAACCGGGAATTGGTAAATCAACTCTCTTACTT
>CAYPUP010000046.1:0-10108 GCA_964413795.1 uncultured Ignavibacteriales bacterium | reverse complement strand
GCAAATACATTTCCAACAGTCATAGTCAGAACAGCTAGTACCCAGAAAATTTCAGAAAGGATTTCCATTCCGGAAAAACCAAACAGGAAGATTCGGATCAATACGGCAAATCCTGCCGCTTTTGGTCCGACTGAGAAAAAGGCCGTAACAGGGGTTGGTGCACCCTGGTAAACATCAGGAACCCAACTGTGGAAAGGAACTGCGGCAACCTTGAATCCAAAGCCAATGAGAACCATCGCAGCCCCGGCATAGAGATAAGCTCTATGATGAGATTCTATAAAGGCAAAATCAGCGACAATTCTCCGGAGCTCAGTTGTAGATGAAGCGCCATAAATAAAGGCAATACCCATCAAAAGAAATGCGCTGGCAAAAGCTCCCATTATAAAATATTTTATGCCAGCCTCATTAGATTCCAGCGATCTTCGGGCAAAGGCGGCCATTACATAGAGGGGTATTGACATAATCTCCAGACCGAGAAACATAACTACGAGATCAGTAGTATTGGCCATGACCATCATGCCCATCGTAGAAATCAAAAGCAGAGAATAAAATTCCGGTTTATTGATCCCTTTGACATTCATATACCTGACAGCTGACAACATTACCAATAATGAAGTGGATGCAAAAATTATTTTAAAGGCAACACCAAAATTATCGCATGATACCATTCCAAAAAACCCGTGGCCGTTCTCACCCCATTGATTGATATTGAAAAGCAAAGCAATAACCAATCCGAAGAACGCAATAAAAGGTGGCGTCTTCTGCATCCCTTTTAAATAACCGACAAGTAGAATTACAAATGCGGCTATAAGAAGGGATATCTCACCCGCAATAAGCCCAAAGTCTATTCCTGCTGACGTATAATCTATCATTTACAATTTCCATTTTGCGGCGACCACCGCAATACATTAAAAGCCTCAACCACCGCCAAAGCCAATTTTTATTTCGCCTTTATCGACTATTACCGGTACAATATTCTGACCCTTGGTCAATTTTAAAACTTTATCCTTCGCCCCATTAACCTGAAAAACATTTATCTCTTCAAATTCAACGCCTTCATCGGTGTAATGTTTTTTTGCTGCGGCACAATACGGACAGCCGTCTTTCGTATAAATAATGACATCGCTCATTTGGTCACTCCTTTTTCAGTGAGTTCCTTGGATGCGACCTCAACCTGATAGTCGTTTTTATCAGACAGGATATTATTCTCTATTTCCATCTTTTTTACAGTCATGGCTTTATTAACATGCGAAAGAATAACCTTAGTGGCCGGTTCAATGCGTTCAAAAAATGGCTTCGGGTAAACTCCGATCCAGAATATCAATAATACCAATGGAATGAGAATAATTTTCTCGCGAATGTCTAAATCTTTTAATTTTTCATTTTCAGGCTTGGTTATTTTGCCGAAGATAACCCTTTGGTACATCCACAACATATAACAAGCCGAGAGAATCACTCCACTTGAAGCCAGCACGCCATAGACGGCATTGGCTTTGAATGTTCCTAATAATATCAAAAATTCACCAACAAAACCATTAGTAAGCGGAAGTCCAATCGATGAAAGAGTGGCAATCATAAAGAAAGTAGCAAAAACCGGCATTACTTTCGCAATACCGCCGAATTCTTCGATCAAACGGGTATGGCGTCGTTCATAGATCATGCCCACAATAAGGAACAAAGCCCCGGTTGAAACACCATGGTTAACCATCTGCATCACAGCCCCTTCTATCCCCTGCATGTTGAGGGCAAAAATCCCCAGCATAACAAAGCCCATATGTGATACCGATGAAAAAGCAACCAGCGATTTTACGTCTTTTTGGACCATTGCCACCAAAGCGCCGTAGATGATAGCAATAATAGCAAGTATGGAAATATAAGGCATGAAGGTCACAGTAGCTTCGGGGAACATTGGAAGGCAAATTCTAACAAAACCATAAGTCCCCATCTTAAGCAACACACCGGCAAGAATAACTGAACCGGCTGTCGGAGCCTGAACATGGGCATCAGGAAGCCAGGTATGGAAAGGAAACAATGGAACTTTAATAGCAAAGGCTAAGGCGAAAGCAGCAAACAGATAGAGTTGCGGTTTATATGCAATCGGCATATCCATTAGTTTTAGCATATCGAAGGAATATTCGCCGGTTAAGCCATGATAGGTAAAGATTAAATACAGAATAGCGACGAGCATCAGGAGTGAACCGAACATGGTAAACAAAACAAATTTTATTGCGGCATATAATCGCCTTGGTCCACCCCAAACTCCAATAATGAAATACATTGGGACCAGCATAACTTCCCAGAAAACATAGAACATAAACAGATCCAGTGCACAAAAGACGCCTATCATACCGGTCTCTAAAAGAAGCATTGAGATAAAGAAACCTTTGACCGCTTTAGTAACAGATTTCCAGGACGACAGTATGGACAAAACTGACAAGATCGTTGTAAGAACAATCAATAAAAGGGAAATGCCATCTATGCCTAAATGATAACTGATGCCGAATGATTTCACCCAGGGGACAATTACTTCAAACTGCATTCCGCTGGCAATCGGATCAAACATAACATAGAGCCAGAATGATAATAACATTGTTACAAATGATATTATCAACGCAACTGATTTTACAGTATCATGCCTCTCCTGTGGAACCAACAGAAGCAATATTACCCCTAAAAGAGGGAAAAATGTTATTAATGTAAGAATCTGGCTTTCCATTATTTAATCCACAATACAGCCGCCATCAAAGCGACTACTCCAATTACAAACATTGTAGCATAACTGCGCACACGGCCGGATTGGATCCTACGGAACAAATCCGAAGCTCCGTCATATACCTGGGCAGCAGCATTTATCATTCCATCGATAATAATCACATCAAATATCTTCCATAGCAGCATTGAAATAAACACCAATGGTCTTACCACAATTGCACCATAAATTTCATCTACGTAATATTTATTCAACAAAAGATTATGAATACCTGACATTTTATTTTTGAGGGAGGTAGCCAGTTCGGTTTTGGATTTATAAAAGAGCCAGGCAAAATATATTGAAATCAAAACCAGTATGACAGAGAATGCCATTAATCCCCATTCCATTCCGGCATCACTGCCTGCCGATGCCAGAGCATGAGAAGCCGCCTCATGACCTGTTCCACCGGAAACAATCGGCTCCAACCAGTGTTCAAAATAATTTGTAACACCGAGGATATGCGGCATTCCTATCCATCCGCCAATAATTGAAAGAACGGCCAGTACCATCAGTGGTACGGTCATTGCTTTGGGAGATTCATGAATATGGTCTCGGGTTTTGTTGTCCATTCGTTCTTTACCAAAAAAAGTCAGGAAAATCAGACGGAACATATAGAATGCTGTCAAACCGGCGGTAACTACTCCAATAACCCAAAAAATAGGGTGCCCATGCTGGGACGAAAATGATTTCCAGAGGATTTCATCTTTGGAGAAAAAGCCGGAGAGTCCCGGAATCCCGGAAATTGCCAGAGTAGCTATGAACATCGTTATATAAGTAATTTTAATATATTTTTTCAAGCCGCCCATATTGCGCATATCCTGTTCATCAGACATGGCATGGATTACCGATCCGGCTCCAAGGAACAAAAGAGCTTTGAAAAAGGCGTGGGTCATCAGATGAAATATACCTGCTGAAAAAGCAGCCACACCACAAGCCAGAAACATATATCCTAACTGACTAACAGTCGAATAGGCTAATACCCGTTTAATGTCATTTTGAGCCAGGCCAATCGTAGCTGCAAATATGGCCGTAGTTGCCCCAACAATGGCAATAACAAGGAGTGCATCGGGGGCCATCATAAAGAGTACGTTTGTTCTGACAATCATATACACGCCGGCAGTTACCATAGTAGCGGCATGTATCAGAGCTGAAACAGGCGTGGGACCTTCCATAGCATCGGGAAGCCAGACATACAATGGAATCTGAGCCGATTTACCGGTTGCACCCACGAACAGAAGCAGGCAAGCGGTAGTGATGAGTGTCCCCCCGGCCACGAATACCAGCGGAGCCTGTTCCATGACAACTCTGAAATCAAGTGATCCAACCTGCCAGAATATGATAAACATTCCTATCAAGAATCCAAAATCACCAATACGATTGACGATGAATGCTTTTTTACCGGCATCGGAAGCTGACTGTTTGTGGTACCAGAAGCCAATCAATAAATATGAACAGAGCCCTACCCCTTCCCATCCGACAAACATCAATAGAAAATTGTTAGCCAGAACAAGAGTGAGCATGGAAAACATAAACAAATTCATATAAGTAAAGAAACGCCCGAAATCCTTGTCATGAGCCATATAACCGGTTGAATAGATATGAATCAATAAGCCAACCCCGGTAACAACCAAAATCATTACGGCTGATAAGGGATCAACCATTAAACCAAAATTGACATGGAAATTACCAGATGGTATCCAGGTAAATAACACCTGCTCCAGGATACGATAATCTGGTGGCAGCGCCTTAAGATCAAAGAAAACCATTAACGAAATAACAAATGATGCGAAAACTGTACCGCAGGCGATAAGATTGACCACCGGTCGTGAAAGGCGTCCCAGAAGAAGACCATTAATCAAAAAACCAACCAGAGGAAAAAGAGGTATTAGATAAAGGTTTTCGGTCATCAGATCATTCCTACCATTTTAAAATATTGAATTTGTCAATATCTACGGTTTCACGGTTTCGATAAATTGCTAACACCATCGCCAGTCCAACTGCGGCTTCTGCCGCCGCAACGGTTAGAACTAAAAATACAAAAGCATGGCCATCCATAACACCCAGCGCTCTCGAAAAGGCGATAATAGCGAGATTAGCGGCATTAAGCATCAGTTCTACGCACATAAACATAATAATAACATTGCGGGAGATTAAGACTCCGACAGTACCGATACTAAAAATCACCATGGCTACAATCAAATATGCAGATATTGGAATCATTTCTATTCTTTCACCTTTTCCGCAGTTTGTGATCCAGCTATCTTTTCATCCATAGCCGCATCATCGAGATTTTTATTTACTTTTTTCGCCATAACCACCGCCCCAACAATTGCTGCTAATAACAGGATTGAGGTCAATTCAAAAGGATAGAGGTAGCGAGTAAAAAGTAATTCTGCCACCGCTTCAACCGAGCCAAAACTATCTGCCGTAGTTGTAGTAAACCCTCCCCCATCCATTCCTGAAGAGATAAAACCGCTGCGAATTACAAAAACCATTT
The DNA here is from genome assembly GCA_964413795.1 of uncultured Ignavibacteriales bacterium. Lineage (GTDB taxonomy): Bacteria > Zixibacteria > MSB-5A5 > GN15 > FEB-12 > DAOWMZ01. Next base: position 4,859 of record CAYPUP010000046.1, on the reverse strand, counting down.
CAATAATAAATAAAATAGATATAATATACTTTGTAATACGGCTAATCGGTTCTTTCTCACCATCGTCAAGTTCTCTCCCCCGCAAATTGAGCAGCATTATTACAAAAAGGAATAAAACAAGAATGGCGCCGGCATAAACAATGATTAATACCGCTCCCATAAACAGAGCGTTTAGCTGGAGATACAAAACCGCCTGAGCCAGAAGTGAGACAATCATATATAAAACCGATGCCACCGGATTGCGCTGGGAGATCATCATCGTTGCCCCAAAAACAGCAACAACGGCTGATATGATAAATATGATTGAATCCAGATTCATTTTATTATTCCATCACTCCATAAACTTTTCTGACCCGTCGGATAATCTTCTTAAAGGGATTTTCCTTGCGTGGATGCACAACCAGCATATCATCCTTTTTCCAAATAAAGGAATCCCTGTTATCCGATGAAAATTCATAATCCTGACCCAGGAAAATAGCCTCTTCCGGACAGGCTTCTTCACAGTAACCACAAAAGATGCAGCGGAGAAGATTTATCTCATAAATTTTTGCTTTGCGTTCTCCGCTGTCAGATTCTTCCGGTTCCATATAGATGGCATCGGCTGGGCAGGCGGCTGCACAAAGTCCGCAACAGACACATCTTTCAGTTCCGTCATCATAACGCTCAAGGTAATGCCTTCCGCGGTACCGGGGAGCCATTGGTTTTTTCTTTGTTGGATAATCGAGCGTTACCGGCTTTTTGAACAAATGCTTAAGAGTGACCAGCATTCCCTGAGGCATTTTTATAAATACATTTACGACGGCTTTTATGAGTTCCTTCATAACTTCATCCTAACCTTTCAACATCACGAAAGCAGCGGTTACCATTGTATTTAAGAGAGCCAGCGGGAACAAAACTTTCCAGCCAAAATCCATTAGTTGATCATATCGGAGCCTGGGGAAAGTCGCCCTTAGCCATATATAACAAAACATAAAAATAAACACTTTTAAACAAAACCAGAGAATAGGAGGTAAAAACGGCCCCTGCCAACCGCCAAAAAAGATCGTGGTGGCAACGGCTGAGACAGTCAGCATATTGGCATATTCAGCAATAAAAAAGGTAGAAAAGCGCATTGAAGAATATTCCGTATGATAACCGGCAACAAGTTCCGATTCTGCTTCCGGCAAATCAAAAGGAGCCCGGTTGGTTTCTGCTACAGCACAGGTAATAAACAACAGGAATCCCAGAGGTTGTTTGAAAATATACCAATCCCATATACTTGCTTGCTGATCGACCAGTTCTCGCATTGAAAGAGTATTTGCTATTAGAATTACGCCGAGAATAGAGAGGCCGTAGGCGACTTCGTATGATATCATCTGCGCTGAAGAGCGAATACTTCCAAAGAGGGAATATTTTGAAGCCGATGACCAGCCGCCTAACACAATGCCATATACACCTAATGATGTTATGGCAAAAACCCATAAGACGCCAATATTGAGATCAGAAATAACACCGGTAACATGATAGCCAAACATATCAAAATCAGCCGTAAATGGGACAACGGCAAAACTCAGCAAAGCCGGCACAAAGGAAATAATCGGCGCCAGAGCATATGTCATCCGTTCGACGTTATTTGGGACAATATCTTCTTTAAAAATCAGCTTTAATCCATCGGCTATGGGCTGAAGCAGTCCGTAGGGACCGGCATAAGTTGGTCCCATCCGGTGCTGAAGATGCCCCAAAACTTTCCTTTCCAGATAGGTAGAATAGGCACAGCCAGTAAGTACAGCTACAACCACAACCAGAACTTTTATTGATGAAATGATAATTGCTTCCAGCATATTATTCATCCACCTTCGATATTTTAACCCGGTCAATCCGTTTTTTACGCATCAATAAGGAATTAACCGGCGTTGTTGAAAAATTTCTTGGAATGAAAGCCACATCATTATCCAAATAATCAGAGATTTTAATCGGTACGATAATTTTCCCTACCGGTGATTCCACCCTAACCGATGTTCCATCCTCAATCCCAAGTTTTCCAGCTAATTCAGGAGATATTTCTACATAAGCTTCAGAGCTGAAATTAATTAATGAATTTGATTTTTGCGTCAAATAGCCGCTATGATGTGGATCATCACCTATATACAATGGAACCGGGTAATCACCTTCTACATCTTCCGGCTCATATCTCACTTCAAAAAATTCATCAGGTAAGAGGCTGTCTTCTTTTAAAGATAATAACTGCTCCATTTCCCTTTGAAACTGCTCTTCGGATTCAAACAATTTGGCATTCATTTTTTCGGCCAGGTATTTTACAATTTCAAATGGCGATTTAGACTGGTGCAATACTTTTATGGCCGCAGGAACAGACTGCAATAATCCTTCCTGATTAATATACGATCCGGGATACTCCGCCCAGCTTGACATCGGTAAAACCACATCGGCGATTTCAGTCGTTTCAGTTTCAAACATATCACAAGCAACTAAAAAATCAAGCCTCTCCAGTCCATCGGCAACAAACTGTCGATCAGGATACATCATAACTGGATTCATGCCCATAATAAAACAGGCATTAATTTCTTCCTTACGCATCAACGCCAGCATACTGTCAGTATTATTAGGTTCCGCATCGGGGAATTCTCCCCATAATTCTGTTAGTTTATCTACGACAGCTTTTGATGGATTAGGAACCATAGCCATTTTATCAGCCCCGCGGGAGTTGGCATAACGAGACAGAGCAATAATTTGTCCTTTTTTATCAAGTCCAAACAGTTTGTTTATATTTAAAATGGCAGATGCAATATTATCCCGGGCAAGAGATCGAGAAAATAATTCACCGCAGATAAAGCTTATTTTTTTACCACCGGCAATAGCCCGGGCGAGCAATTTTATCTGATCAGGTTCTACACCGCAAATTTCAGAAGCATTCGCCAGAGTGTTGGGAGAAATTTTCTCTTTGAACTTCTGTCCGACAGATTTATCCACCAGTTCCATCTCAATTGCCGCAAGACCAAGAGCATTAACCAATATTTCATCAGTTCCGACATTAAAAACCAACTCAGCTTCTGAAATATCGGAAGATTTCACGGCATAAGGATTAACCGAAAAGATTCTGGATTTTTTAAAATTAGATGCTTTGCGAATTCTGAGATAGATATTGTGGTGTTCTTTGAGCAAATCAGAACCAAAGGTGATGATAACATCACTGTCATCGATATCTTTGATCTTAAACTTCCTGTTGCAAAGATCGACATAATGACTCCCGGAGTCTTTCGGGAGCATCCGATAATTGGAGCGATGATCGATATTATTATTTTTAAATACAGTTCTGAACAATTTCGAGAAGCTGTATAAGCCGGCATTGTCGATATGAGGGCCGGCTAAACCGCTGATGCAAACCCGTCCCTTTTTTTCAATTATTTCATTAAATTTTTTGACTATGACATTAAGAGCTTCATCCCAGGTGGCCTCAACCTGCTTTCCTTCTTTTTTAATTAAAGGTTTTTTAAGGCGTTCTTCGGAATTGACAATCTGGTAGCCATAGCGGGTTACATCTGGAATCCAGCCATCATCGATATCATCATTACGTCTGGCAATCACGCGATGCAGTTTGTTTTTATTTTCATCCTTGAAAAAGAGGATATTGGCTCCGGAGCTGGAGAAATTACAAATTGAAGGCGAGGTTTTGGTGAGCCATACCCTGATTTTATAACGCCAATCAGAACTTGTTAAAGCTCCTACCGGACATATCTGGACAAGATTTCCTGAAAACGGATTTGCAACCTGTTTTCCCGGAGCGGAATTTATCTCAGTAATATTTCCTCTTTCATAAACACCTATATCATATTCACCGAAAGCCTCTTTATTAGCCCGGACACACTTAAAGCATAAGATACAGCGATTTCGGTTAAGAAATATCTCAGGCCCGATTCGCTTATCATCGAAGGTTGTCCCGTCAGTACCTGTGGTGTAGCGATATTTTTGGAAATCAAATCGACTGTCATCGATTCCATGAGCAAAGGTCAGATTCTGAAGGTCGCATTCTCCACCTTTATCACAGGTTGGGCAGTCAAGGGGATGATTAGCAAGAATAAATTCGAGAATAGCTTTGCGTCCCTGTTTGACTTTATCCGAATTTGTATGAACCACCATATCCGGCATAATTTCCGTGGCGCAGGAGACCGCCAGTTTGGGCCATTTTTCGATTTCAACATAGCACATACGGCAGGCACCCACTGATTTGAGCTTGGGATGCCAGCAGAAAGTAGGAATGTGAATCCCCAGCTTTTTGGCTGCTTCCAAAACCGTAGTTCCTTTTGGGAAGGACTCCTGTCGCCCGTCAATAGTAAAATTAATCATCGGGACTTCCGGTTTCGCTTGTTCTTTTGTTTTCAAATCTTCAGCCATTTTCAACATCATCCAAATGGAAATTCAGATTTAACCAAACACTTGCCATGATCAATATGATACTGCCATTCATCGCGCCAGAGTTTCAGGGTCGATTGAATCGGCATTACAGCCGCATCACCCAGTGGGCATATCGTGCGGCCTAATATATTATTACAAAGATCATCTATCTTTTCTAAATCCCCCGGCTTTCCCTGACCCGCTTCGATCCGATTTATTATTTTTTCCAACCATCCCGTTCCCTCGCGGCAGGGAGTGCATTTCCCGCAGGATTCGTGCCTATAGAAGTGTGTCAGAATTTTTATTATCCACACAATGCAGGTCTCTTCGTGGAATACGATTACAGCACCAGAGCCAAGCATCGATCCCTTTTCTGTCAGCGATTCATAATCAAGATTAACATCGATCATATCCGGGAGAAGAAATGGCGTTGATGAACCTCCGGGAATAACCCCTTTGAGCTTTTTACC
>CAYPUP010000045.1:0-10176 GCA_964413795.1 uncultured Ignavibacteriales bacterium | reverse complement strand
CGTCCGGCAACCGGATGAATGGCATAATCGACACTAATGCCTCGCTTCTCAAGCAGGTTAGCCAGATCACGAACAGCATGCTGCGACTGAGAGACAGCCATTCCATAACCCGGAACTATCACAACCCTGCGGGCGCCATCAAAGAGCATTGCGATTTCATCAGCCGAAGTTGCTTTGATCTTGCCCCCGTAAACATCATCAGCCGAGGGAGTATCACCGGTTGGACCCATTACGCCAAACAGGACATTGGGTAATGACCGATTCATCGCCTTGCACATAATATTGGTCAGGATTATTCCTGAGGCACCAACCAACGAACCGGATATAATAAGGACGTTGTTATTAATAACAAACCCGGTAGCGGCAGCAGCTATTCCGGAGTAAGAATTTAAAAGGGCAATTACAACCGGCATATCAGCCCCGCCGATTGAGAATGTTAATACCACTCCAAGGACACCGGCCGCTCCAACCATCACCCAGAAAAGCATTGTGTTTTCGGGATTCATTACAACCAGCACGCCGAGCACTACGGTAACTATGGTTGATATAATTTTCAAAAGAGTCATACCCGGGAAACGGTCTTTTTTAAGAATCAAAATAATGGCAATAATTAATCCTGTTAGGACAAGTCCCGCCGACAATGGAATCCCCGCAGTTTTATATGAAGCTTCACCAAACCAGACTGCTCCGGCAAAAACAATTATGGAAAATCCATATTTGACTACTTTTTGCCAGGGATTGAGTTTCCATTTTACCGCAAGCAACTCAGCTAATTTTCCAAAGGCTACGTAACTGCCAAAAAACGTTACCGAACCGACAATACCGGTAGCAACTGTGGCAATTTTCATCTGCATCCCCGGGCTGTCCACTGATGAGAGAGCATTCAGGGCTGCAATAAGTGCTGACCCGGCAACCAATACCGAAGCTGCTCCACCGAAGCCATTAAACAGACCTACCATCTCCGGCATCTTGGTCATTTTAACTTTCATGGCCGTTACGGCTCCGATTACACTTCCAATGGCAATACCGAGTAAAATATAATTCCATTCGAATTTACCACTAAAAAGAGTAACTACAATGGCTAAAAGCATTGCAAAAGCACCAAGACGGTTGCCGTTTACGGCTGTTCTTGGATGAGCCAGCCCCTTCAATCCCATAATAAACAGAACCGAGGCGATCAGATAAGCTATATTTACTAAATTTTGATTGAGCATGATTAATCTTTTTTCTTAAACATTTTTAGCATTCTATCAGTGACCAGAAAGCCCCCGACGACATTTATTGTGGCAAAGATAACAGCTACAAAAGCCAAAATTTGCGCCAGTGATCCTCCCTCCATATTACCGGCCAGCACCAGAGCACCGATAATCGTAATCCCTGAAATAGCATTCGATCCCGACATCAGGGGAGTATGAAGAGTTGCCGGCACTTTGGTGATAATTTCAAATCCGACGAAAATCGCCAGAACGAACACGGTCAGCAGCATAACAAGAGTTTCCATTACTGCTCACTCCTTTCCTGATTCTTCCCGATTCCAAATATTTCAATTAAGCGTTTGTTTACAACCTGGCCGTCTCTGGTCATTAAAGTATCACTTATGATTTCATCATTTAAATCAAGGTTCAGTTGGCCGTCTTTTACCAAATGCTTCAGAAAGGTAAGAAGGTTTTTTGAATACATCTGGCTGGCGTGAAATGGTACAGAGGCTGAAATATTTCCCGGTCCGATAATACTGACACCTTTGTGAAGGACAGTTTCATCAAGCTTAGTTAATTCACAATTTCCTCCACGTTCAGCAGCCAGATCGACTATTACTGATCCGGGACGCATCCTGTTAACCATATCCTCAGTTATCAGAACCGGAGATTTTTTACCGGGGATAGCCGCAGTTGTAATTACAACATCACTTTCAGCAACAACAGCAGTCATTAATTCGCGCTGCTTGCGGTAAAATTCCTCATTCATTTCTTTGGCATATCCCCCCTTATCCTCTGAATCCTTAGCATCCACTTCCATCTCGACAAATGCAGCCCCAAGGCTTTCGACCTGCTCTTTGACAGCCGGACGGACATCATAAGCTTTAACAATAGCTCCCAGCCGTTTGGCCGAGGCAATTGCCTGCAAACCGGCAACTCCGGCACCAACCACAAAAACGTGTGCAGGAGAAATTGTTCCAGCGGCAGTCATCATCATAGGAAACATTTTAGGCAGCATCTCTGCCGCCATTAATACCGCTTTATAACCGGCAATCGTTGCCATCGATGAGAGGGTATCCATACTCTGAGCGCGAGTAATGCGGGGCATCAATTCCATAGCGAAAGACTTTACGCCTTTATCAGCCATAAATTTTACTTCATTTTTTGCTGTCAAAGGTTCGAATAAAGAAATCACCGTATGGCTTGAATTAAGAAGATCAAGATCACTTCTCCCTTTATCAGGGTTGGCTCCCAAGCCGCGTACCTGAGTAATTATTTCGCTTTTATCAAATACCGTTTTGCGATCAGGGGCTATTTCCGCACCTTTTTCACGATAGTTGTCATCGGTGAACCCGGCCAGATAACCAGCCCCGGCTTCAACCACAACTTTCATACCCGCTTTGAGGTATTGGGGAATGTTATCCGGTACAATAGAAACACGATTTTCACCGGGAAAAGTCTCTTTTGTTACCCCGACAACCAATTGTTTTTTTTCATCACTCATTTCTTATTCTATCCTTAATGATTTATTACCGGTATTCTCAAAACTATTTGAGATCGGATCAATATTGTCCATAAATAAACGGAAAGATATATCCATTAGTCAATCAAAAATAATTTTTCATTTGTTTCTGTATTTTTTAATAATAGACAGCCTTATAAATTATCAAGTTTAATTCATTATCCTAAATCCTGAATTTCCTAACATTTAATTAGCCTCAATGTTCCAACTGATCCGGCAATAATATTAAAATATTGAATGTTTTAGCCAGTAATGATAGAAAACCTGGAAACAGGTATTTTGGCTGGGTTGTTATGGAATTTCAGCTTAATTGTCGAACTGTTTTAAATTCTTACAAATCAACTTGCGTTTTCTATCCATAATAATCTGAAGGATTTCATCACCGGCATGCATAAACTGAAACCTCCCAAGTAATCCGAAACCAATACTTCAAAATTATCTTAACTTATCATGATTAAATCATTGTAGTGGTTATGGATAAAAATGGGAATGCAGCGAAGTTTATATAGTTCTTTAGTATGACTTTGTAATTGTCAATTAGTACTTTTTCTTTAGGTATAGAAAATCTTAACCACACTGAAAACACCTGTTCAATCCTTTTCAACTTTATAAACTTCGCCTTCCCACCTGAGCCAGGCCATGCGACTACCCGACGCTTTTGTCCAAATTTGTCTTTAGTTTTAAATAAAAACGGGAACACGCCATTAATTACGCCAATCCGAGGTGCGTATCAAATGGATATATTATTAAAGAATACGGAATCTCTTAATTTACATATATGACATAATTCCATTCTTACCAGTTTTCTTCATCGTAATCAGGAGTATTGTCCTGATCATCATCGATCTGCAGGGAACGATGATCTTCAAATTGTTTTTTTAGATGTCCCCCGATTTCAAATTCTTTGTCGCATTCCAGACAAACGTAAACGGCAATATTGTTACCCAGCATATCCTGGAGTAAAACATCATCGCTGCCGCATCTGGGACAGCATTTGTTGTGCTTTAAACGACCCATCTTAAAGTTTCCTTTCAAAACTCATGAATTCCAATAATTGGGATTACTATATCAACAATATTAGGGATGAAAGGTTCACTCAGTCATTTTTTAAGGGAAGATGCTGGATTTCTACCTTCCATACCTAATGTAACTTTCTTATTATTATTTTTGATTATTTCCACTGCTTTGGGTAATGGCTTAATAAATTCTTGCCTTAGGCTATAGGTATACGCCCCCTGATTTGGAACCAGAAGAACATCCCCTACATCTATATCTTTTCCAAAATATGAGTACCCCCAAATATCATGCGGTGTACAAAGCGACCCGGCGATCAGGCATTCATGCTCAACAAGACTGGGATTTGATAAATTTATTACCGGGAAATAATCGAATTCAAATCTTTCCCAGCCGACAGCATTTGTCCCGCCATCGGTAATCACCACCTCCGGTGATTTTCGGTCAATTACAGTTAATAAAATATGCATAGCATTATTGCATATCCAGCGCCCCGGTTCAGTATAAACAGTATATTGCATTCTTCGGGGTAGTTGTTTTTTCAGGACTTCTGCAATTTGGCCGGCAAACGTAGTAATTGGCGCAGCTGGTTTTTTATAATGTTCAAGGAGATTGACAGGTTTATTCAATAAATCAGCAGGAATAATTCCCTGAGTAGTTGCCGCAAATTGCAGCCACTCCCCTTCTTCAGGCCAATAGCCGCCGCCAATATCCAGAAATCTAATTTTATCCCTATGGTTTTTTGTTAATTGCTTAAGCTTGCTGCCAAGCCGGGTAATAAATAAGATATGCTGCTCCGGATTAAGATTCCAGCTCAAATGAAACTGAAGTCCGCACAAATTGACCCATTTGCAATTTGACGCCCGTATGGAAAACTGATCAAGTTTCTCAAGCGAAATGCCAAATTTTTTCCAGATCCCCCTTTCATCGGTTGTTAGCCGCACACCGGCATTAATATTTACTTTCTTTTTAGCAGCTAATTGTTCAAGTTTTTCGAGTTCATCAAGGCTGTCTAATAAAACCGTTACACGATCATAATTTTCAACAGCGAGTTGCAGTTCGTAATTTTGTTTTCCAGGACCGCTGAATATTATTTCAGAGGGGTCATATTCCAATGCTTGTTCCAGCTCCAATCCACTTGAGACATCAAGCCCCAACCCCCGACCGATTAATGTTTTGGCTATAAGCGGATGACTGTTGCTTTTAAGAGCATAGAAGATTTTTATATCCGGAATAACTTCAGAAAATGCCTTTTTAAATTTATCCGCTTTTAATTTCAGGGCTTCAGTATCAATAAGATAAAGGGGAGAACCCTCGTTTTGCGAAGTCTCCAGGTAAATATCTCTATTATCAAGGAACTGTTTTACGAGTTTATTAAGCTCTTCATCACCGAGTCTTGGTGTCGGCTGATTCAACAGTTCCGCTATCTTGAGAGCGGTTTCGAACAGACTTTTGTCCATCTAATAAATCCAGGTATGTAGTTAACTTTTTTCTGAGCTCCACGCACTGGTACTCAAGCGATTCATCGTTTGGTTCAAAAATCAGATAACCCAGCAGCCAGGTATCATAATCATCGGGAGGTAATAATATAGTATCACCTGGCTTGCGAATTAATATCACATCCAGTACACGATTGTCATTTTCTAACTCCGTGATATTGATGGATTTTAAAATTCCCTGTCGATTAGCAAACAAGCGCAGTCCGGCAAGATTTCTCCATTTTTCCCGAGGAGGGATAGAAATCTCCTTGCCTTCAGCAAAATCAAGAGCCAGGCCAAGAATATCCAGACCACAGCTTTTCTTAATCAATAAAGGTATAAAATCACCGCCTGGACGAGGAGTAATTTCAAGAAAAATAATTTCATTGCCGGTAATCATCAGATCAACATTACAAATGGAATGATTAATCCTCAAAACCTCGCAGGCATCTTTTAATATATTTTTAAATAAACCGCCATCGATCCAACTCGGCAGAATTGCTGGAACAAGGTATCCAACCGAAGTACCAAAAGGCATACCTGGCAGCTGGCATTTTTTGACAATACGAATTATTTTAATTTCGGATTTATCCAATATAAAATCACAACTGTATTCATGTCCTTCGATAAATTCTTCACCCAGGATAAGCTCGGTTGGTTTAAGACTATCTTCCGGATTAAGGATGCTCGAATGATACAATTGTGATTTGCTTCTTTGCTTTAAGCCATCCCTTATCATGTGATACGCCTTTTCGACTCCAAGACTATCATTACAGCAAAAAGTAAGTTCACTGCCGGTTCCACTTAGCGGTTTTAAAACAATGGGGCCTTTTACTCTCTCAAAAAATTTATACGCTTGAAGTTCGTTTTCAATTAATTCGTGGTCTGGGCATCGAACCCCTTCTTCAAGCCATTTCTTTTTAGAGTAATATTTATTACGACAATCCTTTACCGTTTCTCGCTTCAAATATGGCAGTTTATACATTTCAGCCAGAACAGATGTCAAGTCCAGCCATTCACAATCAAAACAAACAATTCCTGATGCAGTCTGATTCCATCTCTTTAAATGAGAATCAATAGAATTATATACTTCACTGGTATTGGCTAAATGACAAAAGAAAATAGAATTATCATTCAGTGGTAATTTATCAAAAGCTTTCCGATGTATTTTATCAGTTACAAAAATCGCACGACCGGGGAAATTATTATCAATATGATAAATATAATCCGGAGTTGTCCCTATAACCAGCACTCGATTATCAGGCATTGCTCATGCTCCCAGCAGAATATCCCGGCTGAGGAGTGAGCCATTCTGAGACCGATTGTCTCCTTGATTTAACGGCCTTTTCTTTATGGCCGGTTAATTGATAAAGGGGATGTGGCGTAAGATGAAATTGAGTTTTCCAATTGAAATCCCCGCAGAGAAAATCAACTCGCCCCAGCTTATGTTCGCAAGCCCATTTCATATGGTGCATATTAATAAGTTTAGCCACACCGGGGAATTCGGCATTGGTTCCCCCGGCCAGCAAAGTATAAGTACTGCCATATACACAACCCATATCCACTGCTGCTGTTTGCCCATCAATAATTATTGTGGTCATACGGAGCCAGTTATTGTCCCGGAGTAATTTTACCAAACTATAAAAGCTTTTAAGAAATTTAGTATCTCCAAAATAAGAATATTCTCCGTATCGGTTCAGGTTTAATAAAACTAATGTTTCAAAATCGCTGTCGTTATCATATACATATTCAATATTACGGCTTTCGAAGCTTTCCAATTCCTTTTTTAGCCGTTTAATTGATTTGCCGGAAAATTCAGTATGATATTGCTCAATTTTATAATCATAGTTTGGTGGTAAAAAGAAATAACCAATTTCATCAACAACTTTATCTTCCTCATTAATCCAATCAACCGGCTGCAAATACCTGAGATTATAAGATCCCTTAACCATCTTCATCATGCTTTGTAGGACATTGTTATCTTTGGCAATTAATCTGTTTTGTTCCAGCCAGGTTTTGCCCGACCATGTTTCACCGGGAAAACAAACAAAATTGCCGGTATCTTCATTTTTACTAAGAGGAAGAAATCCATTTATAACATTTCTGTCTTCATGAATTATAAAATACGGCTTATGCCTGTATTGATTTTGAAAACATTCACGGACTTCCCATAAGTCAGATAAATGCTCTTTGGGGACAACCTGTTTCCAGATTTCCCCGCATTCTTTTATATCTGTTATTACATGAATGTTTTTCATTTTACTTTCTCAAATTGACATTGGTTAAGCAGCGCAGACCGCCAAAAAACTCGGTAGCGAATTTTTCAACGACAGTCGGATCATAGGGCTTGCAGCTGAATACATCAAGATATGTAGTATTGCTGGCATTGGCAAAATGCGCCGAAATCAATGAGGTTTCAATAAGCTGCGTCATCGAAAATCCAGCCACTCTTTCATCCTCGCCAAAGTTAACCACAGTACAATCACCGAATCTTTTCATGCCGATTAAATCGCATAATTCAGCTACAAAACGTTTGATAGCATCAGCATCTCTTATAGTATCAGGATTACAATCATAGATATCAAAACTGCAGGCCAGCCCCCAGGCATTATCAATATCAAATTTATTAAAATCTCTAAAGTCGTGGCGGGACATCAGGGCAGTGGAAGCACCTACTACGGCCTCCCCGGATTTAAAGCGTGTTTTCATTTATTTCTCCAGTTTGCTTCGAGCGTATCGACTTGTCTTTAATCACCGATACGCTCTAAAGCTATTCTTCTTTTTTTTCTTTGTTTGAGAGTAAAACAGCATCAATTACATGTATAATTCCATTGCTGCAATTAATCTCTTCCTCAATGATTGAAGCTGTTCCAACTCTGACTTCCTCTTCAGACACTAAAACCGTAATCTTCTCTCCCCTTAAAGTTACAAGAGTTAATTGATTGGAATCCTCAAACATAATAGCCTGACCTTTAACAATATGACGTGCCATTACATCTTTGAGATATTCCGGGTCTGAATCAAATCGTTTGATTTCCTCTTTGAATAAAACGGCAAAAGCCGAATCATCCGGAGCAAAGAGTGTATAAGGTCCTTCTTCTTCTATCATTTCCCGGCTGATACCTGATTTCACCAGGAGCTTAGCCAGGGTGTTTAATGTGCCGTGTTCTATTACCATGTCCATTATTGGCACTAATTCAATATCTTCACTTTCTTCAATATTCGCATCAGTTTCTACTACGGTTTCGTTTGATTCCTGATTAATTCCAAATATTGAAGAAGCAATCAGCAGCATAACAGCCGCCAATAACCAAAACCATCGAAACTTCTTCATTTTAAAATGATTAAGGCTGTTAGCCTTATTCCGGAAACAACTCCATTTATAATTGTTAATCTCTCTCATAACATTTTCTCAAAACACTTTTACTTCATCTCTATATCAGTGAACTCGAAGCAATGGGATAAAATCTAATCAAGGCTATGCCTTAATAATCATCCCGAAAATTTATCGAATTCTTCATTTTTTCATCTTAAAAACGCAACCCTGGCTCAGGCTGCGGGGATACGTGATTTAGGTTATTATCCTAAAGCCGCCTTCCCCGTGTCCGGCTAAATCTCCTCGTAAACCGATCCTGGCGACCATAAAAAAATGGTTTCGTAGGAGCAAGGTAACTCAATGGCCATCCTCACTTAACAATTTAAACCTACTTAAAAACATTACTATTTCACCTTGGTACTTTTTGTCTGGTCTTCAGGCAGCATCTCCTTGATGAATCTGGCCAGACTGTTAACAAAAGCGCTTCGTAATGATATAAAAATTTGATCTACATCATCATCTCTGGATGAGACGCTTGCAAATGAATAATACCCTGAAATGAATCCAGCGATCGCACACGCCAGACGACGCAGTTTCGGCTTGGAGATAGGTTCAGGAATAACGCCGTCCAGGAGTTTTTCTATATTAACGAGGTAATCTATATATGGAGATTTTATCCCTTCAAAACTTTCGTCTAAAGTTAAATCAGCCCTTCCCTGTAAATATAGAACAAAATCATCCCATTTATCTTTAAAGAAATCAATATGCGCTCCTATTAGGGCATCAAGAGTAGAATTTAGATCTTCTTTCCCCGAACATCTTTCCAGCATTTTATCATTCAGCTCTTTTAAAGTTCTTTCAACCATGAGCTGAATCAAAGACTGCATATCTTCAAAATGATAATAAAAACTCCCCCGGCCGACATCTGCCTTATCAGTAATATCTTCTACTGTTGCAGCATACAACCCCTTTTCCGTAAAAACAGATCGGGCAGCATCAATAATTTTTTTCTGTGTTTTAGTAACACTTTTTTGCTGCCGTGACTGCATTTTTTTGTTATTCATTTCCGCTACAACCATTTTTTTCTTTCAATTCACAGAACATTATCGTCATTTTCGACACTATCGTCAGTTTAGACAATTCTGTCAATATAATTTTTTATAAAATTTAATATTTTTTACATCAAAATACGTAACCTATTGGCTTATAACGCATTAAATTACAAAAATAATTTTGAATTCGGTTGGTTTTTTTAATTAAAAATGGCAAATTTTTAGAGTTTTTCTATTTTTGAATATTGGCAATAATTTTAAACCAAGCAATATTCAAAAAAAACAGCCACTCAATTTTTATTGAGTGGCTGCTGAAGACGTACAAGTGATTTATTATAGACTTATTTTATCTACATATAATACAAGCTATTAAATGGGAAGTTGGTAAGGTTGGTAATTATGTACTGATTATTGTAAAAAAAACCGCCGCTCAATTATGATAGGTTCCGCAACATCGCTGAAAACACCTGGTAATCCAAACCTAAACTTACAGGGAACAACAAGCTACAGAACATCGCTTTAGAATTGCGGCATGAGAAAACCTTAAAATCCGAGTGCGATTTTAATTTTGATATATTTGATATAAAGGACTTACCAT